>JACMOF010000410.1 GCA_014378155.1 Caulobacter sp.
GCCTGGTGCACCTCCTCGAACTGGCGGTTCGACAGCGGTTGGCTGAGGTCGACGCCGAAGATTTCCGCGCCGATCCGGCGGGTCATCGGCTTCACGTCGAGTACGTCGTAGGTCATAAGCCGGGCTCCCTAAGCGTTCAGAAAGCCGCCGCGCACATAGACGAGCGGGGCCTTGGTTTCGTCGGCCATGACGCGCAGGACGCGGCCGACCAGGATTACGTGATCACCGCCGTCATGGGCGTCGTGCAGATCGCATTCGATGACCGCCGCGCAGCCGGCCAGCACCGGCGCGCCGCAGACCCCCGCCTCGACAGCGGTCAGGGCAAAGCGGTCGTCGCAGCCGAACTTGGCGAAGGCGTAGGCCAAAGGCCCCTGGTCGGCGGCTAGGATGTTGACGCAGAACACCTCCGTCGCGCTGACCGCCGCCAGGGTGCGGCTGTCGCGCTTCAGACAGACCAGCACCAGGGGCGGGTTCAGCGACAGGGCGCTGAAGGCGCTGACCGTGGTGCCGACCAGCCGCTCGTCCTGGCAGGTGGTGACCACCGTCACCCCGGCCGCGAAACTGCCCATCGCCTTGCGGAAATCGGCGAGTTCCGGCGGCGGGATCTCTTGCAAGGCGCCCTTTTTCCTCAAGACGCCCATCAGTCGTTTCCGAACGGGTTGTCGGGATAGACCGCCGAGGCCGGACGCTTCGCGCCCTCAGCGGGGCTGGCCCGCCCGCACACCGCCAGAGCGGTCAGGGCATAGACCAAAGCGCTGTCGACCAGATCCTGCGGCGTCGGCCGCCAGCGGCGAAAGCCCGTGGTGATGGCCGGAATGCGGTGCATGTTGAAGACGTTGTGATCGCGCCACATGCTCGAATAGACCGGATTGGCCAGGGCGACAGGATGGCCGAGGCTGAGCTTGGTGGCGTCGTCCACGGCGGCGACCAGGGGCGCCACCTCGCGGGCGTCGGCCTCGAATCCGTGGCGCACGACCACCGGCTCGATGTCGATGCGGCCCAGGCCGTTGTCGCGGACCATGGCCTCCAGCGAATGCTGGATGTCGGCCACGCGCTGCTTCGGGTTCAAACCCACCTCCAGATAGAGGTTCACCAGCTCGGTGCCGGCCCCGAAGGCGAACGGGATGCCGCCGCGGATCGCCGCGATCTGCGACTTGGGATTGGCCACGCCGCCGGGACTGACATACTGGCTCGCCCTCTCCCATTCGCCGCTCCAGGCGTGGATGGCGTCGGTCAGCTTGCCGATCTTGTAGATCGGGTTGGGATGCTGGGCCGAGGTCTCCGGATGGTCGAGCAGCGGGGTGAAGACGCCGTCGCCCCAGACCTGGAACCGGAACACGGCATAGCCGCAACCCACCCAGGTCAGGCCAAAGTCGCAGCCCTCGGCGGCGATGGCGTAGTCGGGGGCGACGCCCCCGTGGTGGAACAGGTAGTGGGCCCCGATGTCCTTGCCCATATAGGCGACACCGCGGTGCTCCTCGATCGGCTCGGGGCCGATCTCGCCTGGACAGGCCGTAAGATAAAGTTTGCCGGCCAGCTCGTAGCCGGCGGTCTTCAGCGCCTTGGCGGCGATCATGAAGCAGCTCATCGGGCCGCGGTCATTGGCGATCGGGTATCCATAGAGCTTGCCGTCCTCCAGCCAGCACTTTTCCCATTCGGGATTGGCCAGGGTCTCGGGGCTGTACTTGTAGGCGTCCAGATCGGGGTTCCAGGTCGGCGCCTCGGTGTCGAGGTGGGCGGTAAACAGCAGGTTCTTGCCCCCCACGGTATTGGGACCCTTGCCGCCATACGTGCCGATGATGTTGGGCCGCTCCGGCGTGGCCCCGACCTTGCGCGGCGAAAAGCCCTCGCGCGCCATCCAGTCGTAGACGTAGTTGGCGACCTCCAGCTCCTTGCCCGACGGCGCGGGAATGTTGCCCAGGGTCAGGGCCAACTCGACGATCTCGTCCTGGCTGATCGCGGCGGCGATCGCGACGCGGTCGGCTTCGGTGACTTGGTAGGGCGCGCTGGCGCCCATCTGCGAAAATCCGTCAGCCATGCTCAAGCAGCCCCTTTCCAGGCGAGCGCGATCGCCGCCGTATCGGTCAGGATCGCGCTGTTGAGCTCCATCACCTTCAACGACGCCTCATGGATGTCCGCCTCGTAGGCGGCGCAGGCGTCGGTGGCGACGAAGACGTGGTAGTCGAGGCTGAAGGCGTCGCGCACGGTGCTGTCGATGCAGCACTCGGTGGTCAGGCCAGCCACCACCAACGTATCGACACCAAGCTTAGTCAGCTGGACGTCGAGATCGGTGCGGACGAAGCCGCTGTATCGGGTCTTGGGCACCACCAATTCGCCCGGCAGCGGCTTGGGACCGTAGAACTCCGACCCCACCTCGCCGGCCCGGCAAAGGGCCGCGTCGATGTCCGGATCGCCCCCGCGCCGGCGCATGCGCTCGTTCCAGGCGGCGGAGTCGGTCTCCGGCGTGGTGTGCAGGCCGATGAACACCACCGGCACGCCGGCCGCGCGGGCGTCAGCCGCCAGTTTCTCGGCGGCCGCCAAGGCGGGCTCTACCACGCTCATGTCGATGAAGCCGCCCAGCCCGCCCTCGGGCGAGGCGAAGTCCACCTGCATGTCGATGATCAGCACCGCCGTGCGGCCCGGGGCGATCCAGCCCGCCAGGTCGTCGCCTTCTTTCGCGTTGGGCGTCTCGGTCACGGCGCTCACGACGTTCACGAATACACCGACCGCAGGCCCGGCAGGATGTCGGCGCCGAACATCGTCAGGCCCTCGACATAGTCGGGGAAGATCAGCATCAGCCCGTCGAGCTCGCAGTAGGTAACGAACTCCTCGACCTGTGCCGCGCAGGAGGCCGGCGTGCCGACCACGGTCTGGGTCATGAAAGCGCCCTGCTGGGCGGCCACCGAATCCAGCTTCTCGGCCGGCACGCCCCAGCTGGCCAGCATGGCCAGGATCGCGCCCAAGTCGGCGCCGTCCTTGTAGTGGTTGACCAGGCCTTGCGCCTTGGCGTCGGTTTCGCCGTGGACGATGGTGCACATGGCGTAGGTCTTGATGGTCTTGCCCATCTCTTCGGCCGCCCGCTTGGCGCGCAGCGAGGCGTCGCGGCGCTCGTCGGGCGTGCGGCCGCCGATGAAGCAGGCGTCGGCCTCGCGCACCGAGAACTGGAAGCCCCGATCGGACATGCCGGCGCAGATGATCTCCGGGCGCGGCTTGGACAGCGGCTTGGGCTTGGACTGGCAGTCCTTCATCGTGAAGAACTGGCCGGCGAAATCGACGCTGTCCTCGGCCCACAGGCGCTTGACCAC
>JACMOF010000411.1 GCA_014378155.1 Caulobacter sp.
AGGCCAATCTGGGCGAGTCCCCCTTGGCCTGGCTGGCCCGACGCGGCGGCATCGAGCCCGTCGAGATGGCGGCGGGCGGGCGGCTGCGCGAGGACTTCCAAAAGGCCGGCACGTTGGGCCGTCTGACCATGAACTGGGACGCCCAGCCACGTTCCGCGGGGGGCGGCCCACGCCTCGAGCCGGCGTTGCGGGCGCGGGCGGCCAAGGACCGGATCGCTGCGGCCCTGGCGGCGGTGGGTCCGGGACTGCGGGAGATGCTGGAGCGGGTGTGCCTGGCCGAGACCGCGCTTCAGGCGGCGGAACGTGAGTTGGGCCTGCCCAGGCGGTCGGGCAAGACAATCCTGAAACTGGCGCTGCAACGACTGGCGAGCCACTACCGGATGGCGTGATCAGCGCGGGCGAAATGGGGACACACACTCGCCCTCCAGCCCGTGCCAACAAGGCAGAGGGCGCGGGATGAATGTGTGTCCCCCGACTAGGGGCTAGTGTTGCAGCGACTTCTTCAGGTCGCGCATCTGGTCGTGGCCGGACTTGACCGAGGTCCAGGCCTTTTCGATGGCGGCTCGGGTCTGGGTGTCGACGTCGGTGTCGGCCAGGGCTTTTTCGAACTTGTGCTTGATGTGGTCCTCGCCGGCCTCAACCTCGTTGACCACGGCTTCGTCGCCCTTGGTCAGCGAGTCCTTCAGGTTGACGAAGGCGCGGTGGGCGGCGGCCAGGATGGTGCCGTCGTCCTTGGCTTCGCCGCCCAGGCGGCGGACTTCGTTCTGCAGGTCGGAGGCCACCGAGCGACGCTCCTGGGCGCGCTGGGTGAACAGGTCCTTGAAGCGGGCGCCGTCGGCGTCCTTGGCGGCTTCTTCATAGCCGTCGGCGCTGTCGATGGTGGTTTCCACCAGGCCGTTGACGAGCTTGATGTGGTCTTCGTTGGTATGGGCCATGAGAGGCTCTCCTTGGAATGGTGACCAGTCTAACGCGGGGCTCGGCCGAAAGGTTCTAAGCGGCGGCTTAGACGGCCTTCTTGCCGAGGAAGCTCCAGGCGGTGGCCGCTGCGGCGATAGCCGGGGCCCGGGTGCGGCGGTTGATCAGCAGGGCGCCGACCGCGACGGCGCCGACCACGGCCAAGGCCACGGGCACCTTGTAGCCAGCCAGGGTGATCTTGCCTTGGGCGTCCGGCGTCAGGGCGTAATCGACCGGCGGGGCCGGCGCGTTGGGGTCGGTCGAGAAGGCCGGGGCGGCCTTGGAGCCGAACAGGCCGGAAAGCTTGTCGCTGAGGCTGGAAAAGAGGCCCGACGAGGCGGCGGGCTTTCCGTAGGAGGCGTCATAGGCGGCCATGGGGAGGCTCCGTCAACAAGGATGAGCCTCGATAACGCGGACGACGCGGCGATGATCCCGACCGTTCAGTCCGTTTCACGCGGCGGCATCACCGCCCCCACATGCGCGATGCCCAGCTGCCGTGCCCGGGCCGCCTGGCGGTGGCGTTCGGCGTAGCGGGCCTTGGCGTCTTCGTCGCGTTCGTCGTGGCAAGCGGGGCAGGCGACGCCTTCGACATGGAGCGGCGAAGCGCGATCCTCCGGCCCCATCGGCCGTCGGCAGCCTCGGCACAGACCGTGCGTGCCCGGCGTCAGCCCATGGCCGACCGCCACCCGCTCGTCGAACACGAAACATTCGCCGCGCCACAGGCTCTCGTCGGCGGGCGTGGTCTCCAGATAGTTGAGGATACCGCCCTTCAGGTGGAAGACCTCCGGCACGCCCTCGCTCTTCAGGAAGGCCGTGGACTTCTCGCAGCGGATGCCTCCGGTGCAGAACATCGCCACCTTGGGCGGCGGCGCGGTTGGATCCCAGGTCTCGCGGAAGGCGCGGAACCAGGCGGGGAAGTCGCTGAAGCTGGAGGTTCGGGGATCGATCGCGCCCTCGAACGTGCCGATGGCGGCCTCATAGGCGTTGCGCGTGTCGATCACCACCACGTCTTCCTGGGCGATCAGGGCGTTCCAGTCGGCGGGCTCGACATAGGCGCCGGCCTGATTGGCGGGGTCCAGCTCTCCCGCCCCAAGGGTGACGATCTCGCGCTTGATCCGCACCTTCATGCGGTGGAAGGGCATGGCGTCCGCGTCGGCGAACTTTAGCTCAAGCGTGCCGCAACCGGGCAAGCCGCGGATGTGGCCCAGCACCTGGTCGATCGCTTCCGGCGGGCCGGCGATGGTGCCGTTGATCCCTTCGCGAGCCAGCAACAGGGTCCCCTTTATGCCCAGGCCGCAGCACAGGGCGGCCAGCGGTCCCTGGATCGCGGCCGGGTCCTCGAAGGTGGTGAAACGATAGAGGGCGGCGACGCGGAAGCTCATCGGCTGGCCATAGGCCGTGACGCCTTTCTTCTCAAGCGTGACAGGTTCTCAAGCGTGACTGGAACTAATGTTCAGGTAGCGCGGTTTAGCCGTCATGAGCATCCTGATCATCATCGTCGTCGCCCTCGTTCTGCTTGGCCTAGCGCTCTATGCGGTCCAACGCAGCCCCATTCCCTCGCCGGTCAACTGGCTGCTGCAGCTGGTGCTGATCGTCATCGCGATCTGGTTCATTGGAACCCGGGCGGGCTTCTTCTAAATCTCGACCGATGCGGTCGGCAGGATTCAGCTCAGCGCCCCGGCGTCGCGCTGAATCCGCGCCACCATCGACTTGAGGCCGTTGGACCGCTGCGAAGACAACGCCTCCGACAAGCCGAGCCGCGCCATGGCGGCCGCCGCGTCGAACGCCACGATGTCCTTGGCGGGTTGGCCCGAATAGAGCCGCAGCACGATCGCGATCAAGCCGCTGACGATGTGCGCGTCGCTGTCCCCGCGAAACACCACCGTGCCATCGGCCTGGGGCTGGGTGACCAGCCACACCTGGCTGGCGCAACCGCGCACCTTGTTGGCCTCGGAATGCTCGGCCTCGCTGAGCGGAGTCAGGTCCTTGCCCAACTCGATCACGTAGCGATAGCGCTCTTCCCAGTCGCCAAGGACTTCGAATTCGTCGGCGAGTTCGTCGAGGGCGGCGTTGATCGGGCGTTGCATGGCGCGGGACTTAGTGCGCCGCCGCCCAAAGGGGAAGCCCGTTTACAGCCGTCCGCGCCCCGTTGCGGTCCGGGCTTGAACTTCCGGCAGGGTGACGATCGCCGTGAAGCCTTGGCCGGGCGCTGATTTCAGCCGCAGTCCGCCGTCCATGGCCCGGGTCAGCAGATCGACGATCGGCAGCCCCAGGCCAGCGCCTTCGGAACACCGCGTCAGCGTGCTGCCACCTTGCTCGAAAGGCCGGACGAGGCGGTTTAGATCGGCGGGATCCACGCCTTCGCCGTGGTCGCGGATCTCGATCTCCACCATCGCCTCCTCGATCCGTCGCGCCTCGATGACGATGAGCCCGCCCTGCGGCGAGTGAATGATGGCGTTTTGCAGGAGATTGCACAGGATGGTGCGCAGGCCTCGGCCGTCGGCGCGCAGGCTGGGCAGGACGCCGACCTCCGGCGCGACGATGCTGACGCCCTTGGCCGCAGCTTCCGCCCGCAATTGCAGGATCACGTCCTCGACCGCCTCGTCCAGGTCCTCGGACCCTAGGTCCAGGTCGGTGACATGGCCTTCCAGCCGAGCGATCTCGACGATCTGATTGACCAGCTTGAGCAGCTTCAGGCCGCTCTCATGCACCAGGGTGGCGTATTCCTTGTATTGGGGCGCCCCCAGGGGGCCGTAGAGTTCGCAGGACAGGATTTCGGAGAAGCCGATCACGGCGTTCAGCGGGGTCCGGAGTTCGTGGCTGACCATGCGCAGGAATGAGCGTTTCTGGTCGTCGAGAGCCTGTTTTCGACGCGCGCGCGCCGCCGCGCGACGGAATGTCGCGGTCTGAGACATCGGTCCCATGTCGGCGCCTACGCTCTCGCGAGGCGGTTCGGCGTGGGGCGACGCATCGGTGATGGCCGGTGGCGGCATCAGGAACTCCCGGACCTTCTGTCCGTAACGCGAGCGACCACCTTTGAACCAAGGCGCTTACGAATCCGTTTCCGTCCACAGGAAGCTCGGGCGCTAACGATCGCGCGTCGATTGTGCGGCCTTGGGGCAGCGCCCGGTCCGCGTTAAGCTTTGACGAAGAGAAACAGCGAAGAGGGATTCTCGCGGCCTTGGCCATTGACGGCGCCCAGACCCCGAACGGCCGGCCCCTGTCTGCGACGGGTGGCTTTGGCGCGGCCTATCTGTGGCGGCTGGGTTGGATGGCGGCGGTGTTTCTGGCGGCGGGCGCGGCGGCCTTCACCGACGCCACCAGCCTGTACGTCTGGCTCGCCCTGGCGGCCGGAGGAGTTCCGGCCCTGGCGGCCCTGGCCGTCGGCGAGCGGCGGGACGAGCGCCTGCAATCCCTGATCCTGGTGCTGTGGGCCACCTGCGGCGCGGGCGCGGCGACCGTCACGGGCGGCGTTTCGGGCGCGATGAGCGCCTGGATCCTGGCGCCGGTGGCGGCCGCCTCGACCCTGTCGTCCCCCAGACGCTTGGCCGAAGGCGCCAGCCTGGCCTTGGTTGGCGGCGCGGTGGCGGCCCTGACCCAGCTTTCCGGCCTGGCGCCCGCCGCGCCGGAAGGGCCGCTGGCCTTCATTCTCGGCTTCCTGTCCGTGGCCACGGTGGGGGTGGGCCTGGCGTCGGGCCTGATTCTGACCCATCGCGTCGCCCGAGAACGCGACAGCCGCCATCTCGGCGAACTCAACACGCTGCAGACCCTGGTCGATGGCGCGCCGCAGCTGCTGCTGGTGGTCAACAGCATCGGCCGGATCAAGACCCTGCGCGGCGTGGCGCCGCGCGGCGTCGGCTCGGTCAATCTGGTCAATGAAGGCCTGGTCACGGTCGCCACCGCCGGGGATCGCCAAAAGGTCAGCGCCGCCCTGGCCGCCGCGCTCGAGGCCGGCGAGGCCAGCGTCTCGTTCGCGCCCCTTCTGGATCCCGCCCGCACGGTCAGCCTGGAATTGCGCCTGGTTTCTCCCGCCTTGCTGGTCGGAGTCATGCGCGACGCCACCGTCGAGCGCGCCCGCGAGACCGCCTTGCAGCAAGCCCGCGCCGAGGCCGAGAGCCTGGCCGCCGGCCGCGCCCGCTTCCTGGCGAACATGAGCCACGAGCTGCGCACCCCGCTCAACGCCATCATGGGCTTTTCCGACATCATGCGGGCCCGGATGTTCGGCCCGCTGACCGATCGCTACGGCGAATATGCCGAGCTGATCCATGAGAGCGGCCGCCACCTGCTGGACCTGATCAATGACGTGCTCGACATGTCGAAGATCGAGGCCGAGCGGTTCGAGCTGACGCGTGGCGAATTCGACGCCCGCGAGGCGGTAACGGCGGCCATGCGGCTGATGCGCGTCCAGGCCGACGCGGCCGGGGTGCAGCTGCGAGGCGTCCTGCCGCCGGGCGAGTTGGAGGTCGACGCCGACCGTCGGGCGCTGAAGCAGATCGTGCTGAACCTGGTGTCCAACGCCCTGAAGTTCACCCCGCGCGGCGGCCAGGTGACGGTCACCGCCGACGGCCATGACGGTGAGTTCGAGCTGGTGGTCGCCGACACCGGCGTTGGCATCAGTCCCGAAGACCTGGAACGCCTGGGCCGGCCCTATGAACAGGCCGGCGGGGTCGACCAGCGGGCCATGGGGACGGGCCTTGGCCTGTCGCTGGTGCGCGCCTTCGCCAAGCTGCATGGCGGCGAGATGCATGTCGAAAGCCGGATGGGCGCGGGCACCAGCGTCTCGGTGCGCATGCCGGTGCTGCTGCACGCATCACGGCCGATGCCGGCGACCCTGGAGCCGATGGCCGAGCCCGAAGCCGAGCCTGAACTAGGCCCCAACGTCGTGAAGTTCGCACCGCCGCGGTAGGCGGCTCACACACTTGCCCCCACCTGACCGCTTCGCGGTCTGTCCGCCCCCATGGGGGGCGTAGGCTTGAGCTCTTGCCCCTCTGGGGAAAGACGATCGCGAAGCGATCCGTAGGGGGCAAGTGTTCGCCGCCGGAGCGCCTACCGCAAGAACGCCCGACCCGCCGCGAAATCGCCAACCTCCACATAGGCCCGCCGCACCACGTCCTGTCCCGCACGACCGGTGAACACGAATTCGAGCGTCGCGGCTTCGCGCGGGTCCAGCCGGCTCATGGCGTCGATGGCGTCGCGGGGAAAGCGGAATGACAAGCCCGTCTTCGCGCCGGCCGGCAGCAGGGTGACGGGCGCGCTGTCGCGGGTCTCGGCGCCGAACACCCGGCTGGCGTTGCGGGGAGCGGCGTTGGCGGCGAGCCCCTTGGCGTTGCGGGCGTTCAGATAGGGGCCCTGGGTGCGCAGCGTGTCGCGCAGCACCAGGCGGGCGGTGTAGGGCTGGGCGGCGTCGGCGAAAACAACCACTGCCCGCATCTGGTTGGCGCGACCCTCCAGGCCGAACACCAGTCGATCGGCGCCAAAGCCGGCCGGCTGCGACAGCCGCCAGATCGGAATGGTCGCCGAGACCGAGCGGTCGGCTTGCCAGGTGGCGCGGTCGCCCGGATAGGTCATCCGCAACATGGTCGAATAGCCGTCGAAGGCCTTGCGCACGCGGTCGGCGGCGGTTGTCAGGTCGCGGGAATTGCAGGGCGCGGCGCCGGCCTTGGATTGGGCGCGGGCCTCCAGCGCCGTGACCTGGGCCTCGCTGGCCCCCGAGCGCAGGGTCGCGCCCCGCGCCTGGGCCCGGGCGGCGTCGAGGGCGGAACCCACGCCGGGCTTGAACAGCCGGCAGCGGGCGTCGGCCGAGGTCATCAGCGTGCGTTCATAGAGCTGGTCGGCGGCGGTGGCGGCCTGGACGGCGGTCGCCACGCCGAGCGCGGCGATGGCGACGAAAATCCCTGGCCACCGCGCCGTCAAACCCTCAAGGGTCTTGGTCTTCGACGTCATGGTCTCGTATTCTGCGAGAGCGGTTTCAGCAGGCAGCCTTAGGGCGCCGAGGTTGCGGTTCGGTTAGCGATGCTACTTTCCACGGATATCTGGGTCGGGGCCCTGATCCGCCGCGCCGAGCTGGGTGGGGCCTTCGCCATGGTGACGCGCAAGGGCGACCCGCGCGCCGGGGCGGTGCTGGTCAAGGCCGTGGACCGGCGCGCCAACACCGCGCGCCTTTATGGCGAGGCGACGCGCGGCGACGGCGAGCGGTTCTGGATGCAGCCGGTCCGCTCGGACTTCGAACCCGACCTGGACGCCTATACGCAGCGCGCTGCCCGGATCGATCCCGACATCTGGGTGATCGAGATCGAGGACCGCGAAGGCCGCCACTTCCTGACCGAGCCGGTGGAGGCCGATCCGCAGCTCTAGCGGTCGCTACTCCCGCCGGAAGGTCGCCACCAGCACGTCACGCCGCGCCGGCGCGCCCGGCTCAAGCGGGCGGATCGCCGTCACGCCATGCAGCACGCGGTGGTCGTCGAGGAACACCGTGTCGCGCGGGCGCTCCAGCGTGAAGCTGCCCAGGCGGGCGCCGTCATTGGCGTAGATGTCGGTGACGCCGCTGGCCACGTTGTGGCGATCCACCAGCATGACGATCACCCAATCGACGCCGTCGCGATGGGCGCCTTCGGGCGTGGGCAGCCCCGCCTCGCCATCGCCGGCCTCGATCCGGAACTGGTGGAGCTCGACGTGCCAAGCCTTGGGCGGATCCATCGTTAGCGGATGGAACAGCGCCAGGCCCGCCGCCAGCACGCCTTGAGTCATGGGGTGCTCGGCGATGGCGTCGTCGATTGGCGCGAACCAGCGCTGCACTCCGCCATTGAGGCCGTTGTGGTCGCGACTCTGATAGTGCGGCTGGTGGGGCTTGCGGACAATCTGCTCCGGCGACGCCGAAAAGGCCGCGAACCGCCGCCGCCGATAGCGACCGCCGTCGGCCATGAAGCGGTCCAGGCCGAGATCATTCCAGCTGTCGGCGAAGGCGTCCCAGCCTGCCACCGCGGGCCGGCCGAGCAGGGCGTCGGTCTCGCGCGGCGACACGCGACAGAACCCGGCGACGCGCAGGGCGGTGGTGATCGGGGACGGGATCAAGTGCTGCGGCTCCGGCGAAGGCGAAGCTTCCACATGGGGCGCCGAGGCGGGGTCGCCAAGCCTTGGTTCCGGGCTCGGCGCCGGCGCGATTGGGGATTTCCAGGTTTCCCAGGTTGTTAACCCTGCTCCTAAACCGGAACGAAAGCCCGCAGAGGCAGGATGACGCGGTTCTCCCCGAACGCCCCGATCCCAGCCGCCGCCCGGTGATTTCAAGGTTCCGATGCTGTTTCTGCTCAACGACGTCGTCCTCAGCCTCGACGCGGCCGAACCGGCCCCGCCGATCACCCGCGAGCGTTTCGCAAAGGTGTCGCTGAACTACGTCGGCAAGCTCGGTCAGGAGCTTTACGCCACCGAGCCCCTGCTGCATCACAAGGATCTGGAGAAGGCTCGACGCCTGGCCACCCTGATCATCGCCAAGATGCCGGACATCAACGCCGCGCTGTTCATCGCCCCGTCGCGCGGTTGCCTGGTTGATCAGGTGCAGGTGCGATACGCCCAGCTTGGGCCGGAGATCATGGGGTCATTGTTCGAGCGGCAGAAGAGCGGAGCGCTCAGCAATCTGGAAGCCGACCGTCAGGTCTGGCGACGCCTGGCGGCCTAGGCTGGTCTTTTGGGGCCGGCTAGAGCAAGCCGATCAGCCCTATCAGCCAGCTCAGCGCCACCGCGGCCAGCACCAGGCCCGCCACCGCGACGCCGAAGCACAAGGCCGTGCCTTGAGGAGTGCATGCGCCACGCTGGTGGCGCGGGTCGTGAACCATGGCCATTCGTCGTTTCCTCGCTCGCGGCGGTCCCTCTGCAGGGGACCTGTCGCCGTAAAATCAGCATGATCCGAAAACCCTAGGCTGCCTAGGGCCATATGAGAGTTTTCGTGCAAGCGGTACGGTTTGACGCAGCCGCAGCTCCGTCGGAAACGCCCGATCAGACGCCCGGGGAAGGTGACAACGGCGCGCCGGAGCGCTAACCCCCGCTGATGAGCACTTCTCTCGCCCTCGAGGCCGCGCGCCGCCGCACCTTCGCGATCA
>JACMOF010000412.1 GCA_014378155.1 Caulobacter sp.
CCGCCAGATCCGCCGCCGTCCGCCCGCTGACCGGGTGACGCCACCCCGGCGCGATCTGCGCCAGCGGCCCCATCACGAACAGGCGCTGGTGGGCGCGTGGATGCGGCAACACAAGGCCCGCATCGGTCACGACACGGCCATGGGCGATCAGGTCGAGATCCAGGGTGCGCGGCGCGTTGGCCTCCGTCCGCACCCGGCCAAAATCAGTCTCGATCCGGTGTAGCCTCGCCAGGATTTCGCCCGCAGGTAGCGGCGTCTCGACCAGCCCGACGCCGTTGAGATAGGCTGGCGCGGTAGGGTCCGGCCACGCCGCCGACGCCCACCAGGAGGAACGGCTCAGAACCTTCAGACCTTCCGCCGCGAGGGCGTCGATCGCCGCTCGCAGCAAGGCCTCCCGACTTTCATAGGGGCCGGCCAGGCTGCAGCCCAACGCCACCACCGTCACCCTATCCAGCCATTTTTGATCGACCTGATTTTTCAAGGAATTCCGACTCAGTGACCTTTTACCCGACCGAGCGCCTGGCGCTGTTCATAGACGGAGCCAACTTCTTCTCCGCCGCCAAGGCCCTGGCGCTCGATATCGACTACCGCAAGTTGTTGGACGAGTTCCGCAAGCGCGGCATCCTGGTGCGGGCCTATTACTACACCGCGATCGCCGAGAACGAGGAGTATTCCCCGATCCGGCCGCTGGTCGACTGGCTCGACTACAACGGCTTCACCCTGGTGACCAAGCCGGCCCGCGAATATACCGACAGTACGGGCCGCAAGCGCTGGCGCGGCGACATGGACGTCGAGATCGCCGTCGACATGCTGGAAATGGCCGCCACGGTCGATCACCTGGTGCTGTTTTCGGGCGACGGTGACTTCCGCGCCGTAGTCGAGGCCGTGCAGCGCAGGGGCCGCCGCGTCACCGTGGTCTCGACGATGAAGAGCCAGCCGCCGATGACCAGCGACGACCTGCGCCGCCAGGCCGACAACTTCGTGGACCTGGCCGACCTGGGGAACATCATCGGCCGGCCACAACGCGGCAATCCCCTGCCCCGCTTCGTCACAGAGCCGGCTCGCGGCGGGGCCCCAAGCCAGGACGACCGAGCCCTCGACGATGAGGACTGACCCGCCACTGGGGCAGCGCTCCAACATCGTCGGCGAGGTCGTGCCCTCGCCTGCAGAGCCGCCACGCGACTGCCCGCTGTGTCCGCGCCTGGTGGCCTATCGCCGCGAGAACCAGGCGCTCTATCCCGACTGGTTCAACGGGCCAGCCCCGTCGTTCGGCGACCATGAGGCTCAGCTGCTCGTCGTGGGCCTGGCCCCCGGTCGCAAGGGGGCCAACCGCACGGGTCGCCCGTTCACCGGCGATTTCGCCGGGGCCCTGCTCTACGAGACCATGATCAAGTACGGCTTCGCCACCGGCAAGTTCGAGGCGCGGCCTGACGACTCGCTGCGGCTGATCGGCAGCGCGGTGACCAACGCCGTCCGCTGCGCCCCGCCGGGCAACAAGCCCGAGACGTCGGAGGAGAACAACTGCCGGCCGTTCCTGGCGGCGCGGCTGGAGAAGTTTCCCCAACTGAAGGCCATCGTCACCCTGGGCGACGTCTCGCGGCGCAATCTGCTGAAGGCGCTTGGGCTGAAGGCGTCGGCGGGCATCCCGGGCCACGGCTCGGAGTTCCAGGCCGGACCCTACCGGGTGTTCAACAGCTACCACTGCTCGCGGCTGAACACGAACACCGGGCGGCTGACGACGCCGATGTTCGAAGAGTTGTTCCGGCGGGTGAAGGCGTATCTGGACGCGAATCCGTAGCGCCGCGCCAGCGGATGGGGACAGGCGCATGCACCTGTCCCCAATCACAGCCTAGGATCGCACCCTGGGCAGCGCATCAAGCCACCGCGCATAGGCTTCTTCCCGCGCATTGACGCTCAGCGCCGGCTGCAGCAGCTCCGCCTCCGGCCGCGCCTTCACCGCCTCCTCTACAGAGCTGTAGACCCCCGAGCCGACCCCGGCGAACAAAGCCGCGCCCAGAGCCGTGGTCTCCTGGTAATTGGCCCGGTGCACGGGAATGCCGGTCAGGTCGGCCAGGCGCTGGCTGAACCAGGCGCTGCGCGCCATGCCGCCGTCGATGCGCAGCTCGGCGCCGTCGAAGGCCGAGGGGGCGTCGGCCCGCATGGCCTCGATCAGGTCGCGGCCCTGGAAGACGCAGGAATCGTAGGTCGCGGCGGCGATCTCGGCGAGGCCCGCGTCGCGGGTCAGGCCGAAGATCGCGCCCCGCGCCTCGGCGTCCCACCAAGGCGCGCCCAGGCCCGTGAAGGCCGGCACCACGACCACCGCATGATCCTGACGGGCGGTGCGCGCCAAGGCCTCGGCTCCGCGCGGGCCGTTGCGAATCCCTAGCCCTTCGTTCAGCCACTGGATCGCCGCCCCGGCCACGAAGATCGAGCCCTCCAGGGCGTAGGTCGTGCGTCCGCCTACCCGCGCGGCCACCGTGGTCAGCAGACGCGAGCCGGAGCGCGGGCGCTCCTCGCCCGTATTGACCAGCATGAAGCCGCCAGTGCCGTAGGTGACCTTCATTTCGCCGGGCCGGATGCAGCCCTGGCCCATCAGCGCCGCCTGCTGGTCGCCGGCCACGCCGCGGATGGGGATGGCTCGGCCCAGGATATCGGGCGTTACTTCGCCAAAGTCGGCCGCGCAGTCGAGCACCGTCGGCAGCATGGCGCGCGGCACCTCGAACAGGGCCAGCATCGCGTCCGACCACGCCTGTTTCTCGATGTCGAACAGCAGGGTGCGCGAGGCGTTGGTGGCGTCGGTGACGTGGGACGCCTTGCCCGTCAGCCGCCAGACGACCCAGCAATCGATCGTGCCGCACAGCAGCTCGCCCGTCTCGGCCCGCCGCCGCGCGCCAGCCACGTTATCGAGGATCCAGGCGATCTTGGTTCCCGAGAAATAGGGATCGAGCAGCAGGCCCGTTGTCGCGGTCACCGCTGGTTCGTGGCCGGCTTCCAGCAGGCGGTCGCAGACGGCGGACGTACGCCGGTCCTGCCAGACGATGGCCGGATGGATCGGCCGGCCCGTGGCCTTGTCCCAGACCACCACCGTCTCGCGCTGGTTGGTGATGCCCAGGGCGGCGATATCGACGCTGTCACGGTCGCATTTTTCGACGGTGTCGCGCAGCACGCCCACGCAGGCGGCGTAGATCTCGTCGGCGTCGTGCTCGACCCAGCCATCGCGCGGATAGGACTGCCGCAGCGGCCGGCTGGCGTCGCAGACCGGCTTGCCGTCGGTGGTGAACAGGATGGCCCGGGTGCTGGTCGTGCCCTGATCGAGCGCGAGGATCAGAGGTTGGCCCATGCGTACTGGTCTCCCTTGGATTACTATTCCTGCGGCATCGCGCCGCTATTCTTGTCGTTCCGTGGCTTCGCCTGTTTAAGCATGTTTTCATTCGCAGCCGCCAAGGTCGTCTTGGTCAAGCTTTGAAATCGAGGATGCTGGTTGGTCCAGTCCGCCCAGACCGCACAACTCCTGTCCCTGGCCCGCAGCCGCGAGCCGGCTGATCGCGAACGCCTGCTCGCCGGCATCATCGACCTGTGCGACTCCAGTCAGGCCCAGGGCAGGCCGGCCGCGCCCGACGTCCAGGTCCTGCTTGACTCCATCTTCATGACACTGGTGGTCGAGGCAGAGCGCGACATCCGCCAGCGCCTGGCCGAACGCCTGGCAGACGCCACCTGGGCGCCCTCCGCCCTGATCAACATCTTGGCCCTGGACGAGATCGAGATCGCTCGTCCGATCATCGCTCGCAGCCCGATTCTGCGGGACCGCGACCTGATCCGCCTTTTGGTCCAGGCCACCCTGGAACACCAGCTCGAGATCGCCCGACGGCCGGCCCTGTCGCCCGCCGTGGTCGAAGCGATCCTGGCCCGCGACGAATCGGCCGTGCTGACGGCGCTCGCCAACAACACTAACGCCCAGATCTCGCCCGACGGCGTCCGCCGGCTCGTCGAACGGGCGCGCGAGGTTGTCGCCCTGCGCTCGCCCCTGGCGCGCCACCCCGGCCTGTCCAGCGATCTGGCCGAACAGTTGTATCTTTGGGTCGGCCGCGCCCTGCGCGAGGCCTTGACCACCCGATTCCAGCTTGATCCCGACAAGATGGCCCAGGCCGTCGAAACCGCGTTGCGCGCCGCCCACGCCGGGGACCAGATCGAAGACGCGCCCAGCCTGGAACAGGCCGAGGATCGCGAGGCGATGGAGGCCGCCCTCATCGAAAAGCTCGACGCCGCTGGTCAGCTGCGCCCGGGCTATCTGCTGCGGGTACTGCGCGAGCGGCGCCTGCCGCTATTCCTATTCGCCCTGGCTCGTCTGGGTCAGTTCGACATTCGCCAGGTGCGGCGCGCCGTTGACAGCGACCGTCCCGAACTGCTGGCCCTGGCCTGCTCAGCCGTCGGCATCGATCGTAGCGTTTTCCCGACCATCCTCGACCACGTGCGCCAACTGAATGGCGGTCGGCCCGGCGGCGGGGCGGAAGCCGCCCGCAAGGCCAGCGGCGCCTTTGGCCCCTTCGCGCCCGACATCGCGGCCATGGCGTTCCGGCAGGCCGTCAGCGCGGCCTGAGCCGGCATCAAACCCAGGTTTGACAACACCTCGGCGATCTAGCCACTTGGCGCGATGTTCCAGCCCCTGCCCTTCGTGACTCGCCTAACCTTCAAGGGCAGTGATCGCCCCGAGGCCCAGGAAGCCATTGAGCGGCTGCGCGCCCGGTATGGCGACGTCGGGGACGACAGCGCCCAGGTGATCGTCGCCCTGGGCGGCGACGGCTTCATGCTGGAGACCCTGCACGACACCATGAAGGGCCAGACCCCGATCTACGGTATGAACCGCGGCTCGGTCGGCTTCCTGATGAACGAATACAGCGAGGACGCCTTGCTGGAACGGATCAACGCGGCCGAGCGGGCCGTGATCCATCCGCTGGCCATGGTCGCCATCGACTCCAATCGCAAACAGCACCGGGCCTTGGCCATCAACGAGGTGTCGCTGCTGCGCCAGACCCGCCAGACCGCCAAGCTGCGCATCAGTATCGACGGCAAGGTGCGGATGGGCGAGTTGGTCTGCGACGGCGTGCTGCTGGCCACACCCGCGGGCTCGACGGCCTACAACCTTTCCGCCCACGGTCCGATCATCCCGATCGGCGCCCAGGTGCTGGCCCTGACCCCGATCAGCGCCTTCCGCCCCCGCCGCTGGCGTGGCGCGCTTTTGCCGCAGACGGCGCGGGTGACGTTCGAAGTGCTGGAATGCGATAAGCGGCCGGTAAGCGCCGTGGCCGACAATTTTGAGGTTCGCGACGTGGTCGAGGTCCATATCACCGAAGACAGCAGCGCCAGCCTTTCCATGCTCTTCGACGCCGGTCGAAGCCTTGAGGAAAGGGTCCTGACGGAGCAGTTCTCGGCCTAGTCCGGAGAGAACCGTTGGTCAGGGCGATTTGCGAGACTGGCTCGAATTGGCCAGGGCGAAATGGGCGTCTCATCTAATGTTAACGCCTGCGATGGTAACTTTGCCATCTACGCTATTGGGGAGGCGCCCGTGACGAACAAGCCCGCCGCAGAAGTAATTCAAGTGCCAAACATGCTTAAGCTGAAGGTGGGTGGACGCGGTGGTATCGACCTGGCGGCGATCGCCAAGGCCGAGGCGGCGCTGAAGAGCCTGTCAGGCAACTTTGCCCAATGGCTGAACGACGAGATCGTCAAGCTGGAGGCCGCGCGCCAGGATGTGCGCGCCAAGGGCCTGACCGCCGAGACCGTCGAGACCCTCTATCTTCGCGCCCATGACCTGAAGGGCCTGGGAGCCACCTACGACTTCCCGCTGATCACGCGATTGGCCGCTTCGCTGTGCAAATTGATCGACGAACCCGCCACCCGCCTTACGGCGCCGTTATTTTTGGTGGACGGCCACATCGACGCAATCAAGGCCTGCGTCCGCGGCGACATCAAGGTCGACACCCACCCAGTGGGCAAGGTCTTGGCTACGGAACTGGAAGGCCGCGTGGCCGAATACCTGGCGATCTAAAGCCATCCAGGCGTACGACCTGAAAGCCTCGGCCCATAGCCGGGGCTTTTTTCTTTTCGGGCTCGGCTCTCGATGTTCTGCGCGCCCTCGCGCCAAAGGGCGTCATGTCGAAGGTGATCGCAGGGCCGCGAAGAGTTTTCAAAGGCTCGAATGCGATGCCATGGTCAAGGTTCTCTAGAGGTCAAACAAGCCCTTCAGGTACGGATTGAGCATCCGCATCTCGGGGTCCAGCGCGGCGCGCAGCTTCAGGAAATCCTTCCAGCGGGGATACAGTCCGGCCAATTGATCGCCCGACACGCTGTGCAACTTTCCCCAATGCGGCCGTCCACCGTAGCGACGGAAGATCGGCTCGATCAGGGTGTAGAGGAAGGCGAATTCGTCCTTGTAGTAGGCGTGGACTGCGATTGAGCCTCGGGCCTCGCCCTGAAAGGGCGACAGCCAGGCGTCATCGGGGGCGATCCGCCGCGCCTCGATCGGGAAGAAGACGTCGGGCCGATGTTTCTCGATCGTCGCCACCACCTCAGCCAGAGCCTTGATTTGAACCTCGGCCGGCAGGTGGAACTCCATCTCGTTGAAGCGCACGGGGCGATCGGTCGACAGCAGCTTCCAACCCTCGTCGATCGCCGCCTCCGGCTTGACGCCCGCCAGCAGCGCGCGGGCGGCGGCCTTGCGCAACGGGGTGGAGAAGCCAAGCAGATTACGCAGGCCCTTGAGGGCGTCAAGAAAGGCGGTGTCCTGGTCGGGTCCCCGCGCCAGGGCGGGTTTGTCCGTCTCGTCATGGCTGATATTGGCGGCCAGCCCCGTGAAGGGCACGGCGTAGAACTCGAAGTTGCGGTGCGTGGCCCAGCGTTCCTCGGCCTTGGCCAGGGCCTCCTCCAACGGCTCCAGCCAGACATGGCGCTCGATGCGGCGGTTGGCGATAGTCCGGATGCGCGCCTGGGTGATCACGCCCAGGCAGCCGAGCGAGACCTTGGCGGCTTGGAAGACCTCGGGGCGATGGGTCGCGTCGCAATCGATCACCTTGCCGTTCGGCGTGATGAGCCGCAGGGCCGTGACGTCACCGTGCAGGGCCTTCAGGCGCATCCCCGTGCCATGGGTGCCGGTGGCCAGGGCGCCGGCCAGGGACTGCTTGTTGATGTCGGGCAGGTTGGCCATCGCCCGACCGTTCTTGGCCAAAGCCGAGCCCAGGGCGCCCAGGCGCGTGCCGGCCGCGACGATCGCCTCGTCGCCCTCCCAGGCCAGGATCCCCGACAGGGCGTCCAGCGACAGCAGTGTCCCGTCCGTCGGGGCCAAGGCGCTAAAGGAATGACCCGCCCCCACCGGCCGGATTGGCGCCGTGGCGGTCTTCAGGGCCGCAGCGACCTCGGCCTCGCTCTGGGGCGCGACGCGGGCCGACGGATAGGCGTGCTGCACGCCTGACCAATTGCGCCAGAGCAGGCGGCCTTGGGCGTCAGTGGTGGCCGGAGCGGCCGGCTCAGGTTTTTCGTGGGTGGCGACCGCGTGGCCGCCGCCGACCACCGCCGCGCCCAGGCCAAAACCCCCGGCCAGCAGCGCCCCCCGTCTTGATACCTTCATGTCGCCCGCCCCCTAAAGCATTTCCCGACCTGACTGCGTCAGGCCGTGAGCTCTAATCTTCTGTTTTGACGCATTTTTCTTCACGCGAAGCGGAACCACTTCGCTCGAAAAAATGCTCTAGCGCGCGGAGTCTTCGCGCCCCGCCATGAAGCGTATGAGAGCGTTGAAATCATTCGCGTTGCAAGCCGCGCATTGTCCTCCGGCCGGCATCGCCTGGAAACCCTGGACGGCATGATCCAGCAGCACGGCCTGTCCCTGCTTCCACCGCGGATCCCAGGCCTTGCGATCATGAACCAGCGGCGCGCCCGTACCCGGCACGGCGTGGCAGGTCTTGCAGGACTGCTCATAGAGACCCGCCAAGCGCGGATCAGTCGGCCTCAGGCGTAACGTCTGTTCGGCGGTGGGCGCTTGCGGGGTCGGCCCGGAACAGGCGGCTAGGTTCGCAGCCAGGACCAGAACGACCGCGAGCCGCACTATTCCGCGATCCCATTGATCCGCTTGGCCGCGCTGACGGTGTTGGCCAGCAGCATGGCGATGGTCATCGGTCCCACCCCGCCCGGCACCGGGGTGATGGCGCCGGCCACGCCCTTGGCTTCCTCGAAGGCCACGTCGCCCACCAGCCGGGTTTTGCCGGCGGCTGCGGCGACAGGGTCGCGCGACGGGAAGCGGCTGATCCCGACATCGATCACCGTGGCCCCGGGCTTGATCCAGTCACCTCGGACCATCTCGGCCCGGCCCACGGCTGCGACCAGAATGTCGGCCTCGCGGCAGATGGTCGGCAGATCCAGAGAGCGCGAGTGGGCGATGGTCACCGTGCAGTCGGCCGCTAGCAGCAGTTGAGCCATCGGCTTGCCCATCAGGTTGGAGCGGCCGATCACCACCGCCCGCTGGCCAGTCAAGTCGCCTAGCACGTCCTTGAGCAGCGCCATGCAGCCGGCCGGGGTGCAGGAGGTCAAGGCTGGCAGGCCACTCGCCAGGCGCCCAGCATTGGTGACGGTTAGGCCGTCGACGTCCTTGTCGGGAGAGATCGCCGCGACGATCGTGGCCTGGCTCAGATGGTCCGGCACCGGGAACTGCACCAGAACGCCGTGGATCGCCGGGTCGTCATTCAGGCGCTCGACCAGCGACAGTAGCTCGCTCTGACTGGTGTCGGCCGGCAGGCGGTGGGTTTCGGAATGCATGCCAGCGGCCAGGGTCTGTTCGCCCTTGCTGCGCACATAGACCTGGCTGGCGGGATCCTCGCCGACCAGCACCACGGCCAAGCCAGGGGTCAATCCGTGCTCGGCCTTCAGCACGGCGACCTCGGCCGCGATCGTCTCGCGCAGCTTCGCCGCGAAGGCCTTGCCGTCGATGATTTTGGCTTGCGACATCGCTGTCTCCCGTTTGGCCGTCCCTAGCCTCTCGTCCGACCTGGCGCAATATGCGCGAACCGTCGCAGGAAGTCGCTTGCCCGTCCGCCAATCATGCTAGAGCCCAGCCATGGAGTCCGCGTCCGCTTCGCAGCGCGCCGACGTCGTCCTGGTGGGCGGCGGCTTGGCCAACAGCCTGATCGCCCTGCGGCTGAAAAGCCTGCGGCCCAGGCTACGCGTAGTGATGCTGGAGCAAGGCCAGACGATCGGCGGCGAGCACACCTGGTGCCACTTCGCCACAGACGTCGACGCCGCGATCGCCGGTTGGCTGCGGCCGCTGATCGTCCATCGCTGGTCGGGCTATGAGGTGCGGTTTCCTGACCATCGGCGTGACCTGACGACCCCCTACCTGGCCATCACCTCGCAGCGTCTGCACCAGGTGGTCACCGCCGCGATGGACGGCGACGCCTGGCTGGGCGCGACGGTGACCGACGTCAACGCCCATCAGGTGACCCTGGCCGACGGCCGGAGGATCGCCGCCACCGCGGTGATCGACGGCAGAGGCCCGCGCAAGAGCCGCAGTTTGGCCCTGGGCTTCCAGAAGTTCGTCGGACAAGGGGTGCTGCTCACCAAGCCCCACGGACTGACCCGGCCCATCATCATGGACGCCACCGTTTCGCAGGAGGACGGCTACCGCTTCGTCTATGTCCTGCCGCTGGACGAAACGCGCCTGCTGATCGAGGACACCCGCTACAGCGACGGCCCGGCTCTGGATCGCGCCTCCCTGCGCCGCGCCATCGGGACCTACGCCAAGAGCCAGGGCTGGACGATCGCCAAGGTCGAGCGCGAGGAGGACGGCGTCCTCCCGATCGCCCTGGGGGGAAATATCGACGCCTATTGGAAGGAAGCCCGCTCGCAGGTGGCGGAGGTGGGCCTGCGCGCAGCCCTCTTCCAGCCGACCACCGGCTACTCCCTGCCCGACGCCGCGCGCATGGCCGACGCCATCGCCGGCTTGCCGCGCATCACCAGCGCGACGGTGCGCGATTGCGTCGAGACCCAGTCTAAAACGACCTGGCGGCGGCGGCGCTTCCTGCGGCTTCTGAACCGCATGTTGTTCAGGGCCTGCGCGCCCGAGGAACGCTACAAGGTGCTGGAGCGGTTCTATCGCCTGGCGCCGGACCTAATCCAACGCTTCTATGCCGCCCGCCTGACCCGCTGGGACAAGGCGCGGATCCTGATCGGCAAGCCGCCCGTGCCGATCTCGGCGGCCATCAAGTGCATCGGCGAGAATTCCGTGTTTGGAGGACAAGACGCATGACCACCACGACCCTGTCACCCGCCGGAAAGCCCAAGGCGGCCGTCATCGGCTCTGGCTTTGGCGGCCTAGCCCTGGCGATCCGGCTGCAGTCGTCGGGCTTCGACGTCACCGTCCTCGAGGGCCGCGACAAGGCTGGCGGCCGCGCCTATGTGTGGGAGGACGAGGGTTTCATCTTCGACGCCGGGCCCACCGTCATCACCGATCCCGATTGCCTGAAAGAGCTGTTCACGCTCAGCGGTCGCCGGATCGAGGACTATGTCGAGCTGATGCCGGTCAACCCGTTCTACCGGCTGTGCTGGGAAGACGGCGACGTCTTCGACTACGCTAATGACCAGGCGGAGCTGGACCGCCAGATCGGCGCTCGCAATCCCGATGACGTCGCCGGCTACCGCCGCTTCCTGGCCTATTCAGAGGAGCTCTATCAAAAGGGCTATGTCGAGCTGGGCGCGGTGCCGTTCCTCGACATCAATAGCATGATCAGCTCGGCGCCGGCCTTGATGAAGCTGCAGGCCTGGCGGAGCGTCTATGGCAAGGTCTCGTCTTTCGTGAAGGACGAACACGTGCGTCAGGCGCTGTCGTTCCACAGCCTGCTGGTCGGCGGCAGCCCCTTCGCGACCTCGTCGATCTACGCCCTGATCCACGCGCTGGAGCGACGCGGCGGCGTTTGGTTTCCGCGCGGCGGCACGGGCACCCTGATCCGGGGCTTGGTCAAGCTGCTGGAGGACCTTGGCGGGACGATCAAGCTGTCCTCCCCTGTCCAGAAGATCACCACCGAGGCGGGCCGCGTCACCGGCCTGACGCACCACGACGGCGCCTTCGAGGCCTTCGACACCGTGGCGTCCAACGCCGATGTCATGCACACCTATCGCGACCTGCTGAAGGACGATCCGCGCGGCCAGAAGAGCGCCAAGGCCTTGGCGCGCAAGCGCTGGAGCCCCTCGCTGTTCGTGGTCTATTTCGGGCTCAAGGCCGAGCATCCGGAGATTCGCCACCACACCATCTGCTTTGGGCCGCGCTATCGCGAGCTGATCGGCGAGATCTTCAACAAGGATTCTTTGGCCGACGATGTCTCGCTCTATCTGCACTCGCCCTGCGCCACCGATCCGGGCATGGCCCCCGAGGGCTGCACCAGCTTCTACGCCCTGTCGCCGGTGCCGCACATGGGCACGGCCGACATCGACTGGTCGGTGGAAGGTCCGCGCTATCGCGACAAGATCCTGAAATATCTCGAAGAGCGCTACGTGCCCAACCTGGCGCGCGACCTGGTCACCTGCCGGATCTTCACGCCGGACGATTTCGTCAGTGAGCTGAACGCCTGGCAGGGCTCGGCCTTCTCGCTGGAGCCGATCCTGACCCAGAGCGCCTTCTTCCGCACCCACAACCGCGACGACGTGATCCCCAACCTCTATTTCGTCGGGGCCGGCACTCATCCAGGCGCGGGCATCCCAGGTGTGGTCGGCTCGGCCAAGGCGACGGCGGGCCTGATGATCGACGAC
>JACMOF010000413.1 GCA_014378155.1 Caulobacter sp.
GCGATGATCGCCATCAGCCCGGTGCCGGCCGACGGTTCGAGCACCTTGTCGCCAGGCCGGACCTGGGCGGCCAGCACGGCCAAGGCGGCCAAGGCCGGCGGCGTGGAGAACTGGTCGAGCGCGACCTGCTCCTCGCTGCGGCGAGTGTGGGTCAAGGTCAGGTCGGTGACGCTGGCCAGCAAGGCCGCGATCTCGGCCGGAGCGTCCTCGAGCCGGCCAATCTGCGGGCTGAGCCGACGCAGCTGCAGGACCAGGGCGGCCTCGATGGCGTCGTAGGCGTCGCGCCACGACCAGGCGCCCTCGGCGTCCGAGCCACCAAAGGAGATGGTCATGGTGCTGGCCACCAGCTTGCGATCCAGCGCCCGCGACCGATTGAGGTGCGGGGTGAGCGCCCGGGCGGCG
Source organism: Caulobacter sp. (assembly GCA_014378155.1). Lineage (GTDB taxonomy): Bacteria > Pseudomonadota > Alphaproteobacteria > Caulobacterales > Caulobacteraceae > Caulobacter. The sequence continues at coordinate 403 of JACMOF010000413.1, forward strand.
GCCAGCGTGTTGGCGGCCTTGTCCTGGGCGGCGCCTGGAGTCTGAAGGGCGCTGAAGAGGGGGAATGTCGCGTTCATGGCGTGGGTCTCGGGTCACCCGTGGCGGAGGGCTCCTCCCTCCAGTCCCATCGGGCTCACCAAGCCCGCTCCCTGCCTCCCTCCTTTAGGCGGCGCCCCCGCGCGACCGCAGCGGTGGCTACTGGCCCGCTGACGCCGCGGTTGGGCCTTTCCCGAATTCCTTTGGCGTCTCGACGTTCAGGTTTGGAAACAGGCTTCGCATGTGCCCGACGTTCCAGGTCACGATCCGCGCAATGCCGTGCGCGACCGCGGCTTCGCCGATGAGGCGATCGTAGAGCCGCGCGCCGAGGCCGCCGCTCTGCGCATAGCCCCTGATCGCTTCAAAAGTCTGGGGCGCGGTCAGACCGACAAGCGTGGTCACGGCGCGGACGCTCTCCAGGGCCGCGCAAGCCTCCTCGGGCGTAAGTTGGAATGGCGCACGTTCGCCTCGGCGGGTCAGGGTGCTGTACGCCTCGGCGTAACTGTGCGCGGCGATGGCAAACTGTATCGAACCGTCGCTGACCAAGGCCAGTGAGGGGCCATGATGCTCGTGCGCCTCCACGAGCATGGCGATAAGGACGTTACTGTCGAGCAGCGCCTCAATCTTCAAGATCGCGCTCGCGAACTGCGCTCAGCGCCGCTTCCGCTTCGATGAGGCTGATCTTCTTGCCCTCAGAGGGCCGCACCAAGATCGGACCTCGTTGGACCAGTCGACCCGCCGTCATCGCCGCGCCGGGGGGCACGTAGCCCCGCAGAGCGTCCTCCACGACCTGCGTGGCGGTCATGCCGGTCAGCTTCGCCAGCTCATGGGCCCGCGTGCGGGCAAAGGCGGAGCGAACATTGAATTGGACGTCGTCAGTACGGGACATTGGATGACTCCTCACCCCTAAGATAGGGTCGCCGCCTCCGCTTGGCTAGCCGCAATGTATATATGGCTATCCATGATGGCTAACCGCCGAGACTGCGGCGATCAAGCCTCGAATCCCGCGCCGCTAATCCGCGTCGCAGGCTGATTAAGGCCTCCCGTCTCCGAGTTCCGCATCAAGGTGCGCATCGTCGTCAGCAGCTTTGGCCTCCGCGATGAGGGCCAGTTCGCGGTCCGTCAGTTCCTCCGATCGCAGAACCTGACGATCGTAGCGTTTGACGCGGTCATATTTTGCCGCCGACAAAACGACGAGGTGGTCTTGGCCGTTCATGGTGATCGTGACCGGCTCAACGCGAGCGCGAGCAGCCAGGGTCTCATAGTTCGCGATAAAGTCTTCAGTCGAGACGCGCACGCCACTCTCCAATTAGGAGGCCACCAAATAGGATGAAGACCCCGCCAGCAATACTGGCGAGGTCCTCCGGTGACCAAGGTCGCCTGGACGTATCCAGATACGGGCCCCGATCAGGCCGCGTGCTGAACCGGCGCCTCCGTGGAAGGCGCGGCGGGGCCTGGGGTCAGGTCGTCGGCCAGGGCCTCATCACCTTCGTCCTGGTCCTGGTCTTCATCGGCCGGCGGCGGCGTCTCAACCGTGTCGCCCTCCCAGGACAGCACTCGCGGCGCCCACTGGCGCTCGGCCGCGGCGTCGGCCACCAGGACGACCAGCTCGTCCTTCTTCAGGGTCTTGGCCCGGGGATCGTCCACCTGCATCTCGTCCAGCAGCACCAGCAGCTGCTTCTTGGAGTGGACGGCCAGGTAGTCGGGGTCAGGCGTCCAGTGCGCCGAGATGTCGGCGGCGCAGAGTTCGGCCAGCTCGATGGCCTCGGCCCGGGCCGAGTTGCGGATGTTGCTGGTCCGGGCTTCCCGAAGGTTCAGGGTGATGGCGGTGAGTTCCGCCAACAAGGCCATCTTGTCGCCGTGGGCGAGGCCGTCGACCCAGGCGATGGGCCGAAGCCCCGAGGCCTTGTAGGCCGCCCTCCGCGCCTCCAGCCGGCCTCGCACCTCGCCGTCCAGGGCGCCGATCGCCGGTGTCTGGCCCCGGCGGTAGCCAGTGGCGTTTATGGTCAGTGCCGACTCCTCCTGGCCCGACCCGCCGTGCAGCGCCAGCTGCTTGAACAACTGGGCGACCAAAGCCGTCAGCGCAGCGGCCGGATTGTCGGCGAGATCACGGATCAGCCCGCGCGTGGCCACGTCGGTGCGGGTCTCGTGCAGGACGTGGCTGGAGCCCTCGACATCGACGTCGGCCTTGGGCACTTCCACATCGCTGGCGGAGCGACCATAGCGCGCGCCGTTGGCCTGGCCGCCGCTCGCATCGTCCTCGTCGGCCTCCTCATCCCCAGCCTCATCCAGCAGCTCCTCCGACACCGGCGCGGCGAAGAACTCGGCCGAGATCCCCGTCGCCCCGTCGGGCGACAGGATGACGGCGCCGAGCGCCAGCCGCTTCAGCGGGGCTGACGCCACCTCCATCTTCGCCTGCAACAGGGGGAAGATCGTCAGCGCCGCATCGTCGGCGGCGAGATCGGCGCCGCCAAGGTCACGCGCGGCCTGGGCCACCCGCTGCCGCGCGGCCGCCAGCACCGCCTTGGTCTCATCGGTCAGGTCACCGGGATAGACGTAGGGCAGGGTCTCGAAGCCCTCCGGGGCCCGGAAGCCGGCGTCTCGCCCGATGTAGACGGCGAGCCCAAGCTGCTTGAACCCCTCGACGAAGGGGGCGGCGCGTTCCCGCCACAGATCCTGCAACTTGCCGGGATCAAGCAGGACATCGGCCAGTTCGGCGAACAGGTCGGACTCGACCCGCCCGCCGGCGGCGGTGTAGCGGGCCATTCCGACCAGGCCAAAGCGGTCGTCCTCGATGGTCAGGCGCGAGCCGCTGATCACCTGGTGCAGCTGATAGTCATGGAAGTGGCCGTCGAGCGCGGTCTCGGCCAGCTCGCCCTGCTGCTTCTTGTCGGGCATCCGCGCGAACAGGCGGACCTGCTTGAGGGTCAGGCTGCCCTTGCGAAAGGCCTTCAGCACATTGTCGTGGACGTGGGCCAGCGCCTCAAGACGTTTGATCTCCAGGTCGTCATAGCCCAGCGCCGCGGCGATGGCGGCGGTATCCATCTTCGACTTGCGAAGCTTGCCGATGGCCACGATCACGTCAGCGACGTGGATCGGCGCGCGCTCGGCGTTGGAAAGCATCGCGGCGGCGGCCTGGGCGGCCCTGTCCTCGAACAGTTCGCACTTCACCGGATGGTTGGCCTCGACGCGGCCCGCCGCGAGCAGCGCCTGCAAGGCGAACAGACGCCGGCGGCCGTCCAGCACCATGAACGGCTTCTCGCCCTTGGCGCCGGGACGGATGCTGAGCGGGATGACCACGTTGGCGGCGGCGATGGTGTCGGCTAGACGCGGGATGCCGTCGTCGGCGGGTTCCTTGAAGCGGATGTTTTCCGGGGCGAGCGCCAGGTCCTGCAGGGAGACGAAGACCAGGTTCGAGACGGGCGTAGCGGTGACAGAATGGGTCATAGGACCAGGGTTCCAGCGCCGTGGGCGAGGGCCATCCTGCCCCTGAGCGCACCCAACCCCCTCCCTACCTCCCTCCTTTCCGGAGCCGCCGCCTGGCCAGCCCCGACCCTTGGCCGGGAAGGCTCAGTCTCGGAGGGCAGCCTCCACATCATTCCAGTCGCCGAAAGGTTCAGGCGGAAACTCGATCCGCGCCGCGACGCCCTGGCGTTGCAGCCGGGCCGCCAGGATCTGCGCCGAGGCGGCGCCATCCAGGCCACGATCGGCGGCGATCAGCACTGAGCGGACGCCCGGTGGCGCGCACCAGGTCTTCAGGTTGCGGGTCGACATCAGCGCCCAGCCGGGCAGGCTGAAGCGGTCGGTCGCCGAGAGCGGGGTGAACACCCCTTCGGCCACCAGCATCTCCGGCGCCGCCGGATCCAGTCGCGCGGCCGTGCCGGCCGGCACGGGCCCGACCGTCTTGCGCGCCAGCCGCAGGTCCCAGGCCTTCTGGCCATTCGGTGCGAGGTAGGTGACTTCGACGGCGGTGAACGCGCCCTCCGCGTCGCAGATCGCCGCCATCAGGGCCGGGCGCCGATGGCGCGTCTGGGCATAGGCGGAGACCGGGGTGTCTCCACCATGGCGCAGGATCTCGGGGCCGGGCAGGGCGCGCCGGATATGGCGCAGGCGGCAGTGGCGCTCGCAGAGCGTCCCCGGGACCGCCCGGCCGCCCTCCCAGAGCCGCCGGGCGGCGTCCAGGCGCTGCGGGTCCGGCGGCTTTGCGACCACGGCCGCGCGAGGGCCGCCTCCGGACACCGAGGTCGGCGCGTTGTGGACGTCTATCAGCCGGTTGTCGCGCAGATGATCCAGCACTGCCTTCCAGTCGCCGTCGCCGAAGGTGTGGACGACGACCCGGTCGTCCTCCAGCAGTAGGGAGACCGAGCGATCGGCGGAACTGTGGCCCGGGGCGGGGATATTGGCGCGCCGGCCGCCGTCGTAGAGCTCGCCGCCGAGCGCCCTGACGATGTAACTCAGGGACATGGATCACCTCCGCGTTTCAGCGCCGAGGCGCCGCAAGCCCGGCGTGGGCCAGGCCAAGTCCGCACACGGGCTGCTCGCCAAATCAGCCCCTAACTCCGACCTTTGAGCACCGCGCCACGGCCAAACCGTCCGCATCAGGCGGTCGAGACGTTGGGCGGCACATCCGACCGTTGTCCCGGCCCGGTCAGGACGTGCCCAAAATAAGGCCTTTTTCTGTATAAAAGTCACTTTGGAACCGCCCAATCGGCCCGGCGTTTCTCCCGAGGAGATCGCCACCACCTCCTCCGGTTGAGCCCCGGGTCATTGGCGATCTTCATCGCTGGACGCCTACTCGGCGCCGGCTGACGCCGCGCCCCGATCCCACAGCGCGCCGTCTTAGACTTGCTTCCCCGGCCTCTTGGCCTCTGTGCGGGACAAGGAAACACACTTTGGCAGCGCACCCGCTCGGGTGCGTTGTCGACTCCGAGGGATGGGCCATCGGGACCGCGACCAGCGCGTCTCGTCACACGCAGGAGACCTCTGATGGCGACCATCGGCACTTTCATCAAGCGTGGCGACGATCTGCACGGCGCGATCCGCACCCTGACCCTGGACGTCGACCTGGTGATGCGCCCCGCCCCGAAAACCAAGGCGGATGGCCCCGACTTCCTGATCTACGCCGCCGGCACCGCTAAAGGCCCGAACGGCATCGACACCCAGCTCGGGGCCGGCTGGAAGCGAACCTGCGATCAAGACTGCCTGCACATCGACGTCGAGCTTGACGACCCGGCCTTCCCGGGACCGCTCTCCGCCACCCTGGTCGAAGACCACGTCGCGCCGAGCGGCGAACGCTTCAGCATGGTCTGGGCGCGAGCGTAGACGCGCAAAGCCGGCCCGCTTGGGCGCGGCTTTCAGAATCTCCGCGAGGATGGGGGCGTTGCGGGGACCACCCCGCTGGAGGGGGTGACCGGAGACCATGGCTCCGGTCCAGGGGGAGGGCGCTCCCCCATACCGCAAGCTATTCAACTTATGCGTTTATCGCCGGAAAATCACGAGTTGACGCCAGCCAGGAAGGCCGATTTCTGATACAGTGTTGGCGCTGATTTGCTGGCAAAGGCGTCAGCTGGGCGCGCCGTCGGGGAATGCCTTCATTGACCAGAGACCTCGATTCCCCTTCGGGCCAACCTGATCCCAGCGCGAGAACCGGGACCAGCGAAGAAGCCTGGATCGTAGGGTCCAACCCCGAACAGGCCATCCGTATGCGGAGCCTTTCGGTCTATCTCAGCAACGGCGGCGCCCTGACGGATGTCCGCCTGGTCGAAGGCCAGGACGAGCGCTGGACCATGTTCGTGCGGCTGATCAACCGGCCCGGCGAATATCGCCTCAACCTCTTCAAGTCCGACCAGCCCAAGACCTACCGGGACGTCGACCTGGCCATCGCCACCGTCCGCGACGACTTCGGCTACTATGGCTCGATCACCCTAGCGACCGAGCAGCGCCCCAAGGCCGGCAAGGCCCAGGCCGGCCCGATCACCGACAGCGACGAAGACTAGCCGCCACGAATTCCCGACCTTCGCCGACGCCGATTCGGCGTCGGCTTGACCGTTGACGCACTCGCCCGGGATGGGCGGCGTGGCGCCCTGCATCCCCTGCAGAGCTTCGCTGCTTGCTTAGGCATGGTCACGGCCCCATGCATGTCGCCATGACCTCCGACAATCGATCACAGTTGACGCTCCTGGTAGGCTTCACCCTGCTCGTCGTCATGATCCTGGGGTCGGTCTGGCTCGCTGATCAGCAAAAGCAAAGTTTCGCCCTGGTCCGTCATACGCTGGAAGTGGAGAGCCGGCTCTCCACGGTGCTGTCGGATTTCCAGGACGCCGAGACCGGTCAGCGCGGCTTTTTACTCACCGGCCAGGACGATTATCTCAAGCCTTATGAGGCTGCGGTCAGCCGCGTCGATGCAGATGTCAAAGCCCTGACGGCAGCGACGGCCGACAATCCCCTTCAACAGACCTCGATGAAAACCCTGCGTGGGCTGGCCACCGCCAGGCAGGAGGGCCTGCGCCAGAGCGTCGCGCTCTACCGCAGCGGCGATCATATGGGCGCGACGGCCCCGCGGCAGCTCGGTGTCGGCAAGGCGCTGATGGACCAGATCCGCGGCGTGATTGTCGCGATGAAGGCGGAGGAGCGCGGGCTGCTGCGCGGCAGAGAGCAAGTTACCGTCCGCCAGGCCAGTCTCGCCCAGGCGGGTCTGGTCGTGAACGGGATCGTGATCCTCATCCTGGTCTTCATCACCTTTCGCCAGGCGCACACCCGGCTCGCGCTCGCTGTGGTCTCGGCGGCGGGGCTCAAGTCCTCCAACGCCGACCTGCTGGCGTCGGCCGCCGATCTCAAGGTGGCGAACGCCTCTCTGAAAGAGGAGTTGGGGACCCGCGAGGCGGCCGAGGCCCAGGTCCGGCAGATGCAGAAGATGGAGAGCATTGGCCAGCTGTCCGGCGGCATCGCACACGACTTCAACAACATGCTGTCGATCATCATCGGCTCGCTCGATATCGCCAAACGTCGTCTCGACACCGACCGGGCCCGCGCC
>JACMOF010000414.1 GCA_014378155.1 Caulobacter sp.
GGCGCCGAGGCCGGCTCCTGCGGCGCGCCGGGCACGTCCTGCGGCTTGCTGGTCAGCATCTCCACCTTGCTGGCGCCCCGCAGCTTTTCCAGCAGGTCGCGCACCTGGTCATAGGTCAGGAAGCGGACGATCTGCGGACGGGCGGCCTCGAGCGTGATCGGCTCTTCCAGGCGCTTGTCCTCGACGCGCAGCACGGCCCAGCCGCCCTCGGTCTGGAACGGCCCGACCAGCGCGCCCTTCTGGGCGTCCTTGAGGGCCACGGCATAGGCGGCCGGCATGACGTCGACAGTGAAATAGCCCAGGTCGCCGCCGTTGAAGCGGGTGGCGGGGTCGGTGGAGCGCTCCATGGCCAAAGCGTCGAACGACGCGCCGGTCGAGAGCAGCTTCTTGACCGCCTCGGCGTCGGCCTGGCTGCCGACCAGGATCTGGCGGGCGCGGATCTCTTCCGATCGTTTGGACAGCTTCTGCTGCTCGGCATAGAGGCCGCGGATGGCGTTCTCGTTGACCGCCTTCTCGACGACGTTCTCGACCAGCATGTCGCCCAGGATGCGCTCGCGAGCGGCGGCCAGGCGGCGTTGCGCGACAGGGTCCTTGTCGAGCTTCTGCTTAAGGGCCTCGGCGGCCAACAGCTTTTGGTCGACCACCTCGTCCAGACGCTGGCGGAACAGGTCCGAGCCGATGTCCAGCGGCTCGCCCTCGCTGATCAGGCCCTGGGCCACGGCCTCGCGCTTGACGTCCGACGCCCAGACCGTATGGCCGTCGACCCGCGCCACGGCGGTGTCGCCCGGCTCGGGCGGCCGCTCGTCGGCCTTGTTGCGGCCGCAGGCGGCGACCAGCAGGGTCAGGACGATCGCGGCGGCGACGCCGAAGGCGCGAGGCTTGGCAATATTCATAAGGGGCCGATCTCCGGCTGCAACGCTTTCAGCGCTCTAGCGCGGATTACCGCCAAGAGGAAACAGCTTCGCGATGCGGATCGGAAAAGGCCCGAACCTATTAAACGCCGCTCAAACCGCCACCAGGCCGCCCCGCCTCGCGTTGACACCCGCAAGGGCGGTGCTTAAGTCTCCGCGCGCGCCCTAGACGCCAGTTTCCGCTGGCTTCCATGCCACGAATTTACCGTAGTGAAGGCCCCAAAGCCCTAGCGCCGGCCTCACAGACACACCTCCGGATCCTGTATTCATGCTCGGCTTCGCCAAAAAGTTCTTCGGCTCTTCCAACGACCGCAAGGTCAAGATCATGTCCGCCCGCGTGGCGAAGATCAATGCGCTGGAGCCGGAATACGCCGCGCTGTCGGACGACGCCCTAAAGGCCAAGACCGACGAGTTCAAGGCCCGCCTGGCCAAGGGCGAGAACCTGGAAGACCTGATGCCCGAAGCCTTCGCCGTGGTGCGCGAGGCCAGCAAGCGCGTGCTGGGCATGCGTCACTTCGACGTCCAGATGGTGGGCGGCATGGTGCTGCACGGCGGCGGCATCTCGGAAATGCGCACGGGCGAGGGCAAGACCCTGGTCGCCACCCTGCCCACCTATCTGAACGCCCTCGAGGGCAAGGGCGTCCACGTCATCACGGTCAACGACTATCTGGCCCGCCGCGACGCCGACTGGATGGGCAAGATCCACAACTTCCTGGGTCTGTCCTACGGCGTGATCGTCAACGGCCTGAGCCAGGGCGAGCGCCAGCGCGCCTATCGCAGCGACATCACCTACGGCACCAACAACGAGTTCGGCTTCGACTACCTGCGCGACAACCTCGTCTACAGCGTCGAGGAAATGGTCCAGCGCGGCCACCACTATGTGATCGTCGACGAGGTCGACTCGATCCTGATCGACGAGGCCCGCACCCCGCTGATCATCTCGGGCCCGACCGAAGATCGCAGCGAGTTCTACAAGACCATCGATCTGCTGGTGAAAGATCTGATCAAGGACAAGACCAACTACGATCACGACGAGAAGCAGAAACAGGTCATCCTCACCGAGGACGGCCAGGAGCGCATCGAAGAGATCCTGATGGAGGGCGGCCACCTCGCCGAGGACACCGCCGGCCTCTATGACGCCGCCAACATCTCGGTGGTGCACCACGTCAACCAGGCCCTGCGCGCCAACATCCTCTACACGCTGGACAAGGACTACATCGTCAAGGACGGCGAGGTGATCCTGATCGATGAGTTCACCGGCCGCATGATGAGCGGCCGCCGCCTCTCGGAAGGCCTGCACCAGGCCATCGAGGCCAAGGAAGGCGCCGACGTCCAGCCCGAGAACCAGACCCTGGCCTCGGTGACGATCCAGAACTATTTCCGCCTCTACGGCAAGCTGGCCGGCATGACCGGCACGGCCGCCACCGAGGCCCAGGAATTCGACGACATCTACAAGATGGGCGTCAGCGAGATCCCGACCAACCGCCCGGTCCAGCGCATCGACGACGACGACGAGGTCTATCGCACCGAGCGCGAGAAGAACGACTCGATCCTCAAGCAGATCACCGACTGCCATGCCCGCGGCCAGCCGATCCTGGTCGGCACCGTGTCGATCGAGAAGTCCGAGGAGCTGTCGCGCCTGCTGGCCGTCTATCCCTGGGAATGGGAAGGCAAGAAGCACAAGGGCATCCCGCACCAGGTGCTGAACGCCCGCTTCCACGAGCAGGAGGCCGGCATCGTCGCCGACGCTGGCGTGCCCGGCGCGGTCACCATCGCCACCAACATGGCCGGCCGCGGCACCGACATCCAGCTGGGCGGCAATGTCGACATGCGGATGGATAACTGGCGCCAGCAGCAGAAGGGCCTGGGGATCACC
>JACMOF010000415.1 GCA_014378155.1 Caulobacter sp.
CAGGGGGTCGCAATATTCGTGGAACGACCGCCCGGTGGGCATGAAATCGACCACCTCGATGCAGCCTATTTCCACCAGCCGGTCACCGGTCTTCGGATCGAAGCCGGTGGTTTCAGTATCGAGGATGATTTCCCGCGCCATCGGACTCTAATGAGCGTGTTCGGCGCCGCCTTCAAGCGGAGCCACGGCGCGAAGACGAGCCAGGATGTCGCGGACCTGGCCGCGGGCGTGGTCCAGGCCTTGCCCCGTATCGATCAAGAAGTCGGCCCGCGCACGCTTTTCGGCGTCGGGCGTTTGGCGCGCCAGTATGGCCTCGAACTTGGCGGGCTCCATGCCGGTCCGGGCCAGAACCCGCTCCCGCTGCATGCCGACCGGGGCCGAGACCACCACGACCTTGTCGACCTTCTTGTCGCCACCGGTCTCGTAGAGCAGAGGGATATCGAGCACCACGATGTCGGCGCCCTCGCTTTTCGCCTCCTCGAAGAACCCGACGCGGTCGGCGCCGACCAGGGGATGCACGATCGATTCCAGAATCTGCAGGGCTTCAGGATTGGCGACCACCGCCTGGCTCAAGCGGGTTCGATCTATGGCGCCGTCGATCACCACGCCTGGAAAGGCCGCCTCGACCGGAGCCACCGCCGCCCCGCCGCTGGCATAGAGCGCATGCACGGCGGCGTCGGAATCGTAGACCGGCACACCCTCATCGGCGAACATCTTCGACGTCGTCGACTTGCCCATGCCGATCGATCCGGTCAGGCCCAGGATGATCATCGGGCGGCCTCGCCCAGCCGCGCCAAAGCCAGGGCGCGGACGTCCACCGAGATCGGCGGTTTCACCCCGAAAAACGCCTCGAAGCTGGGGATGGCCTGGCGCAACAGCATCTCCAGGCCATCCACGGTGCGCCGACCGGACGCCTCGGCGCGTCTCAGGAATTCCGTGTGCAGGGGCTTGTAGACCATGTCCACGACCACGGCGTTTTTAGGTGTCAGCTCCAACCGTGCCGCGGGTCCGGGTCCGCCGCCCAGGCCCAGCGACGTAGCGTTGATCACCAGGCCGGCTTGGCCGAGCAGAGCGTCGAGTTCACCGTCCGACACCGCCTCGACCACGCCGCCGATGGAACGGACGATGGCTTCGGCCCGAGCCACGGTGCGGTTGACGATGCTGATCCGCGGCGCGCCCGCCAAGGCCAGGGCGGCGGCCGCGCCGCGGGCCGCGCCGCCCGCACCGAGGATGATCACCGGCGATAGGGCCAGATCGAACCCCGGGGCCTGGGCCGCGATCGCCTGGATCAGGCCTGGACCGTCGGTATTGTCGGCGCGGATGGTTCCGTCGGCCTCGAAGATCAGCAGGTTGGCCGCGCCGGCCACTCGGGCCAGGTCGCTGCAATGGTCGGCGCAGGCCAGGGCCTGTTCCTTGAAGGGGATCGTGACATTGAGGCCGCGGATCGCGCCGCCCCTCAGGCCCTCGACGAAAGCCTCGAAATTCTCCTCGCCCGGCGCGAAGGGCACGTACGCGGCGTCCAGGCCAGAGCCGGCGATCCAGGCGTTGTGGATCACCGGGCTCATCGAGTGGCGGATCGGCTGGCCGCAGACGCCGGCGACGATCGCGGCTCCCGTCGTGGTCGCGCTCATGCGGGGAGGGCTCCGTGCAGCCTGAGGAAGTCGAACAGGCCGGTGACCGGCAGGCCCAGTATGGCGAAATAATCGCCGTCGATCCGGTCAAACAACTGCACGCCTTCGCCCTCCAGCAGATAGCAGCCGACCGACCACAGGATGTCGGGGCTGTTGCGTTGCAGATAGCCGTCGAGCCAGGCGTCGCTGAAGTTTCGCACCGACAGCCTGGAGGTCTCGACGATCCGCCAGATCGGCTGGCCGTCGCGCGCCACGACCACGGCCGAGTGCAGCTTGTGGACCTTGCCCCGCATCTGGATCAATCGCGCGCGGGCCGCTTCGACCGTATCGACCTTGTCGATCAGCGCGCCGTCCAGTTCCAGCGTCTGGTCCGAACCGATGACCAGGCCGGGCCGCTTGGTCGAGACCTTGAACGCCTTCAATTCGGCCAAGGCGTCAGCCACTTCGCGGGAGCTGGCGCCCTCGGCCAGCAGTCCGGCCTTGGCGGCCTCCTCATCGACGCCCGAACCAACGGCCTCGAAGGTCACGCCGGCGTTGCGCAGGATCGCCATCCGCGCCGCGCTCTTCGACGCCAGGGTAATGGGTGGTGAGCTCATCCCAGCACCTCGACCTGGCCACGGCCGCCCGACAGCAGGTTGATGATCGCCGCCGCCGTCTCCTCGACCGAGCGGCGGGTGACGTCGATGATCGGCCAGCCCTGTTTCTCGAACAGCCGGCGCGCGGCGATGATTTCGGCGCGCACCGCGTCGGTCTCCACATAGTCGCTCTCGCGGTTCTCCTTCAGCGACAGCAGGCGGTTGCGACGGATCTGGATCAGACGCTCGGGCGTGGTCATCAGGCCGACGATCAGGGTGTTTTTCAGGGTGAACAGCTCTTCGGGCGGCGGGCGACCCGGCACCAACGGCACATTGGCGGCCCGCACGCCGCGGTGGGCGAGGTAGATGCAGGTCGGGGTCTTGGAGGTGCGCGAGACGCCCACCAGGATGACGTCGGCCTGGGTCAGGTCCTGGCCGCCTTGGCCGTCATCATGGGCGATGGCGTAGTCCAGCGCCTCGATCCGGTCGAAATAGTCATTGTTGAGGGCGTGCTGGGCCCCGACCCGGGTAGAGATCCGGGCGCCCAGATAGCGCGACATGGCGCTGACCACGGGATCGAGGGCGGCGATGCAAGGCATTTCCAACCGCCGGCAACCCTCTTCAAGGGCCGCGCGCAGGGTCGGGTCGATGATGGTGTGCATCACCACCCCCGGCGCCCCGCCGATTTCCTCCAGCGCCCGGTCCAATTGGCGCGTGGAACGGACAAGCGCGTAGATGTGTTCGATCGGCAGGATGTCGGTGAAGCGCGCGCAAACCGCGCGGGCCATGGCGTTCAGGGTTTCGCCCGTCGAGTCCGACACCAGGTGGATATGGAAATAGGTGGCGAACCGCGGCGCGGCCCGCTCGCTCTCGGCAGGCCCGGTTTCCTGTGGATCATCCGTTAACGGTTGCTTAACCACGTGCCTTGCCTCTGGGGATGAACGTGGGTGAATCCCGCGCCGCTACGGCCCTTGCCGCACCCCCTGTGTTAAACGGTCACGTTGACGCCGGACAATCCCCAGTCTCAGTTTGCACCCACAAGGGTGATGTCGCGATTCTCCCAAGCGCGGGATGAGTCCGCGCTCAGGGTTAGGACGCTGTTCACCATCTTAACGTTTCGTTAGGGATTTCGAAGCGCTAGCGGATTATCCCCACAGTTCACAGGCTCACGCCCACATGTGGGTCATGTTGGGACGGATCTGCGACGGGCGGGGGGCATGGTGCATCGCAACGGGGTTTTCCCCGTTAGGCACTTGCCCATCACCTTCTGCAAACTTCCTTAAAAACTTATTAAAAGAATGAAGAAGGGAAGAGAAGCCTCCGGGGAGATACGGGCTTGAGCCCGAGTGCCTGACGGGATTTAACACCCTTATGACCACGTCTCAAAAGCCCAAGCTCCTTTCCGTCCTGGATGGCCAGAAGGCTGAGCGACCGCCGGTGTGGTTCATGCGCCAGGCAGGGCGTTATCTGCCGGAGTACCGGGCGGTGCGCGCCACCGAGCCGACCTTCATCAATTTCTGTCTCAATCCGGAAAAGGCCGCCGAGGTCACGCTGCAGCCGATGCGGCGGTTTCCCTATGACGCGGCCATCGTCTTCGCTGACATCCTGCTGATCCCCCAGGCCTTGGGCCAGAAGGTGTGGTTCGAGGCGGGTGAGGGTCCCAAGCTGGGCGAGCTGCCATCGATCGAGTCGATGGCCGAGCTGACCGGACAGGCGGGCCAGGCGCTGGGCGCGGTGGGCGAGACCCTGAGCCGCGTGCGAGCCGCCCTCGAGCCGGAGCGCGCCCTTATCGGTTTCGCCGGCGCGCCTTGGACGGTGGCGACCTACATGATCGAAGGCGGTTCCAGCGACCGCTCTGGCGCGCGAACCTTCGCCTACCAGAATACCGACATCCTCGACCGACTGATTCAGGTGCTGGTCGATGCGACGATCGATTACCTGGCCATGCAGGCGGCGTCCGGCGCCCAGGTGCTGAAGCTGTTCGAGAGCTGGGCCGAGGGCTTGTCCGAGCCGCTGTTCGAACGGCTGGTGATCAAGCCGCACACCGCCATCGTCGAGGGCCTGCGGGCTCGGGGCGTGACCACGCCGGTAATGGGCTTCCCGCGCGGGGCAGGCGCCTTGGTCGAGCGCTATGCTCGCGTCACGCCGGTGCAGGGCGTGGCGCTGGACACCCAGGCCTCGGCCGAGCTGGGCCAGACTATCCAGAAGACCAAGACCATCCAGGGCGCGCTGGACCCGCTGCTGTTGCGGGCCGGCGGCGACGCCCTGCTGGCGCGGGTCGATCAACTGCTCGAGCAGTGGGGTGATGGCCCCTACATCTTCAACCTGGGGCATGGCATCCTGCCCGACACGCCGATCGCCCATGTCGAAGCAGTACTAGCCCGGGTCACCGGCAAGTGAGCCCCCTAAGCGGGAACAGGCGCAAGATCGCCGTCGTCCTGTTCAACCTGGGCGGCCCGGACGGCCAGGACTCGGTGCGGCCGTTCCTGTTCAACCTGTTCCGCGACAAGGCGATCATCGGCCTGCCCGCGATCGCGCGCTACCCGCTGGCGGCGCTGATCTCCACCACACGCACCAAGCTGGCCCAGGCCAATTACGCGATCATGGGCGGGGGTTCGCCCCTGCTGCCGGAAACCGAAAAACAGGCGAGCGCGCTGGAAGCCGACCTGGCCGCCCGTTTCCCAGACGCCGAGACCCGATGTTTCATCGCCATGCGCTACTGGAAGCCGCTGACCGACCAGACCGCAAAGGCGGTGAAGGCCTTCGCGCCTGACGAGGTCGTGCTGCTGCCGCTTTACCCCCAGTTCTCGACCACGACGACGGGCTCTTCATTGCAGGCCTGGAAGAAGGCCTATGCGGGACCGG
>JACMOF010000416.1 GCA_014378155.1 Caulobacter sp.
AGGCGAATGAACAGGGCAAGATCATCCTGGTCCACCTGGCGCAGCATGAACACCTTCACCGGCGCCGTGGCGGCGTCGAAGGCCTCGGGCATCTCGATCTGCTTGTCGAGCAGCGGCTTGATCCCATCGGCATAGGACTTTTCGAAGGTCGGGCCCATCACGATGGCGGTCAGGAACAGGGCCAGCGAGATGATCACCGGGTTGGGCGGGCTCTGCTGCACGCCGATCGCGGTGCGCAGCAAGCCCAGGACCACCACGATCCGCACGAACGAGGTGGTCATGATGACGATCGACGGCGCCAGGCTGAGCACCGTCAGCAGGCCCACCATCTGCACCACGCGCTCGGACAGGCCAGCGCCGGTGCCGAGGTCGACATTGATGGCCGATTGGGCCATGGCGACTGCGGGTGCGATGACCGTGCTTAGGGTGACCAGCGCGGCGATGGCGGCGGCGTGGCGGAGGTCCTTGGGATCGGCGCCAGTGACGAGTTTGATCAGGCCGCGCATCAGATCACGGGCTCCGTCGGGGCGATGGTCGGCGCGATGGGCTTGGCGACGACCGTCTTGGGGCCCCAGTTGAGCAACTGGCCTTCGCCCAGCATCAGCAGGCGCTCCTCGCCGTCGAGGCTGAAGAGCACCAGGCGGCGGGCGGGGTCCAGGACCAGGGTCTCGACCACCTGCATGCGGCGGTCCTTGCGCAGGGCGGTGATGCGCGACATGGCGTCGGGGCCGAACTTGCGCAGGGCCACGCCCGCCAGCCCGACCAGCCCCAGGGTCACAGCCAGGGCGGCGACGGCGCGGATCAGTTCTACGAAGTCGAAGTTCATGACGCCTGACGGTGCAAAGGGCGCGGCGCGGAGCCGCACCCCTGGTGTGCCCCAAGGTTCTTAAGGCCGGATTAACCCTGTTTCTTCACCATGAGCGCATGGGTCCCGATGACATTCCCCTCTTCTCGATGCTCAAGAGCCGCCTGAGCTATCTGTCCGAGCGGCAGAAGGTCATCGCTCAGAACGTCGCCAACGCCGACACCCCGGACTACCAGCCGCGCGACCTGAAGGCCTACAGCTTCAAGGCGACGCTGGACCAGCAGGCGACGGGCCAGCCCTACCGAGGCGGACCGGTGGCCCAGCCGGCCGGCGGTGTCCAGATGATCGCCACCAGCGCCGCCCACATGGCGCCGACCAAGCCGGCCAACATTTGGCGCGCCCCCGAGGGCCCCGACACCGAGACCACGCTGGACGGCAATTCGGTGACGCTGGAAGACCAGATGCTGAAGATGACCGACGCGCGGATGAACTACGACGCGGCGGTCAGCTTCTACCAGAAATCCATGGCGCTGCTGCGAACCTCCACGCGTCGGCCGGGCAGCTAAGGAACCCTAGATGACCGAGATCCGCTCCCAGTCGATGGCGACCATGGCGATCGCCGCCAGCGCCCTGAAGGCCCAGCAGGGCCGGATGCGGGTGATCGCCGAGAACATCGCCAACGCCAATTCCACCGCCCGCGTGGCCGGCGGCGACCCCTATCGTCGCCAGGTGCCGGTGTTCAAGCCCACCACCCTGCCCGGCGGTGGCGAGGGCGTGTCGATGGCCAAGGTCGATCCGGACATGAAGGACTTCCGCACCGAGTACGACCCTGGCAACCCGGCCGCCGACGCCAAGGGCTATCTCAAGCTGCCCAATGTCGACACCCTGGTCGAGGCGCTGGACATGAAGGAGGCGCAGCGCGCCTACGAAGCCAACATGAACGTCATCGAGACGTCGCGGGCCATGGAGTCCCGCACCCTCGACATCCTGCGCAAGTAAGGGCTGACCGATGATCACCGCGCTCGCCGCCGCCAAGGCCTATGCCGCCCAGGGCTCGATGGCCACGCCATCGCTCGGCGGGATCGGCGAGGTCAAGAAGGGCATGGACTTCGGGGCCATGGTCCGCTCGGCCATGACCGACACGCTGCACCAGACCCGCGCCGCCGAAACCAAGATGGCCCAGCAGGCCTCCGGCAAGGCCGAATTGATCGACGTCGTCACGGCGATTTCCTCGGCCGAGGCCAGCCTCGATACGGTGATGGCCGTGCGGGACCAGGTGATCTCGGCCTATCAGGAAATCATGCGGATGCCGATTTAAGGGCCCGCTACAGACTAGCCCTTGCCGCCCAGACCCACCGCGCTATGTTACA
>JACMOF010000417.1 GCA_014378155.1 Caulobacter sp.
CTGTCGCGGGCCCGCTACGGCGCGGGGATCGACAGCTCGCTCAGCCTGCTCGACTCCGAGCGCACGCTCTATACGGCCCAGAAGGGCTTGATCAACACCCGCCTGGTGCGCGCCACCAACCTGGCCACCCTCTACAAGGCCCTCGGCGGCGGCGCCCCCGCCGCGCCGGGGACCTAGAGCATTTCCCGACCTGACTGCGTCAGGCCGTGAGCTCTAATCTTCTGTTTTGACGTATTTTTCTTCACGCGAACCGGAACCACTTCGCTCAAAAATGCTCTAGACGGACCACGCGATCCCCCATGCGCCCCCTCCCCCAAGCGTGCCATTTTCCTTCTCCCCTTGCGGGAGAAGGACGCGATAGCAAGATCGCTGAATTGGGTATGCCGAGCGGGCCCTACTTTACCCGCTTCCATACCGAGATCGGGATCGTCCCGTCCGCCGCCGCCGGCACCTGGTAGCTCAGTTCCTCGCCCTTCAGCTCATATCGCCGCTTCTGCTCCGTGCCCTCCCAATTGGGATAGGACGCGCCCTCGATTCGGAAGGTCAGCACGTGGGCCGTCGCGTCGATCGTCACAGTCCCATAATGGGTGCTCGACCCCAGCACGGCGCTCTCGAACTCGGCCGCCGTGCCCTTGCGCTTGTCGGCCAAGGCGAACCTCGGCCGCTCCGCCTTGAAGATCTGCAGGCTATAACGGCCTTGGTCATCGACAATCAGCCGGCCCTTGGGCGCCTCGCCATAGCCGTGGGTGCGCGCCCCGCCGGGATGCAGGTCGTCGGCGGCGACCAAGATCCAGGTCCCCCCCAGCGATGGCTCGGCCGCGTGCGCCGCCGAGAACGACAAGGCCGCTAACGTCAAACCGAAAGCCACGCCCCATGGCCGCGTCGTGGTCGTGCTCATGTCGATCTCCAGTGATAACTTGTTAGACAGGTTACTTGCGCACCTTCGACGACGCATCCTAACCTGTCAATTCGGTTACTGGACAGGAACGCATGATCGCGAAGGCGGAAATCCGCGACGGCTTCAAGTTTCGAGGCGGCCGCCTGGCGCTCGACCTGCCGGCGACGGTGACCGGTCGCCTGGGCGCCGCGCCCCGCGACCTGCTGGCCACGCCCGCCGATCTCGATCGCTGGCTGGTCGCCGCTGGCTTGGCCGAGGTCTCGCCCAGCGCCACCGACGGCAACCTGGTCCAGACCCGCGGCCTGCGCGAGGCGCTCTATCGCCTGGCCTTGGCCCGCGCCAAGGGCGGCGACCTGCCGAGCCTCGACCGCGAGCTGATCAATGGCTTCGCCGCCCTGCCCGCCGCCCCGCCCTGGCTGGGCGAGGATGGCCGCGCTCGGTTGTTTGGCGATGCGCGCAGCCTGTTGGCCGGCCTGGCCCGTGAAGGCGTCGACCTGCTGGGCGGCGAGCTCTCCGACCGCATCCGCCAGTGCGAAGGCCCGCCCTGCGCGGTGCTGTTCCTCGACACCTCCCGCAAGGGCGACAGGCGGTGGTGCTCGATGACCGCGTGCGGGAACAGGGCGAAGGCGGCAGGGTTTCGGAAGCGGGAGCGGTCTCTCTAATTCCGCTCATCCCGGCGAATGCCGGGACCCAGATCCCTTAGCGGTGAGGATGACGGGAAGAGCTAGGCGCCTATGGCGTCAGCCTCAGCTATTCCATCTCGGTCCCGGCATTCGTTGGGATGAGCGGGTTTTTGCCAGGATTACAACGGCAGCTGCACCGTGCTCTTCACCTCTTCCAGCACGGCATAGGTCCGCGTCTCGCGCACCCCCCGCATCTTGACCAGGATGTCGCCCAGGAACCCGCGATAGGCCTCCATGTCGCGCACCCGGGCCTTGATCAGATAGTCGAAGCCCCCGGCCACCATGTGGCACTCCAGGATCTCGGGCGCGCGGCGCACGGCGGCGGCGAAGTCCTCGAACACCTCGCCGGTCGTGCGGCCCAGCACCACCTCGACGAAGATCAGCAGGGCGCGGTCGACCTTGGCCGGATCGAGCAGCGCCACATAGCCGAGGATGAAACCGCGCTCGCGCAGCCGCCGCACACGGTCGAAGGTGGCGGCCGGTGACAGGTTGCAGCGTTTGGCCAGCTCGGCGTTGGTGATACGGCCATCGACCTGCAGCACCCGTAAAAGTCGGCGATCGGTATCATCTAGAGCAGACATGGACTTTTCCCGTTGTAACCGAAGATAATTCGGAAATTGATCCGAACAAACAAAGCACCTTCGATCATGTCGGCGCTATACCCTCAATCGTCCTAGCAAGCTTGGCCGCGCCACTCCCCCCCTCGGCGTTTCCAGGCGGCAGGATCGCCCCGCGCAAGCGGCGGCCGTCGCGGCGCGCCTCTCCCCCGTTGAGCGCCGCGCGAGAGCGGAAGGGGCACGCGACCTCCCCCCGTAACGTGTCCCTTCCCACCGCTCTCCTTCCCGCCCACTGTGCCGTCGACATGCTCCCGAGCGACCTCGCGGCGCGCCTGGAGCGAATGACTGGTCTCGCCGATTTTACCGAAGATTACACGGACCAGCCACCGAACAAACGAAGCACCTTTGGCCGATGTCGCGATAGACCGATGATATTCCATTAACGAGGCGACCATGACCGACTGGGACACGCTGGACGACGGCAAGTACCGCGACGAGGCCGCGGTGATCGCCGACTTGCTAGCCGCCCAGCCCCTGAGCCTGGAGGATCGCGCCGCCGTCCGCGCCGAGGCCGAGGCCCTGGTGCGCGGCGCCCGCCGCAGCGTCCGCAAGCAGGGCGTGGTCGAAAGCTTCCTGCAGGAGTTTTCGCTCGGCACCCGCGAGGGCCTGGCCCTGATGTGCCTGGCCGAGGCCCTGCTGCGCACCCCTGACGACGACACCCGCGACAAGCTGATCGCCGAGAAGATCGGCTCGGCCGACTGGGCTTCCCACTTGGGCGGCAGCGACAGCCTGTTCGTCAACGCCTCGACCTGGGGCTTGATGCTGACCGGCAAGCTGGTCGAGCCCGACGACCAGGCCCAGCGGGTTTTGCGGGCGTTTATCAAAAAGATCGCCGGCCGCCTGGGCGAGCCGGTGATCCGCGCCGCCGTCGGCCAGGCCGTCCGCATCATGGGCGAGCAGTTCGTGCTGGGCCGCACCATCGAGGCGGCCATCAAGCGCGCCGCCCACGACAACGACATCTGCAGCTTTGACATGCTGGGCGAAGGCGCCCGCACCGCCGCCGACGCCGCCCGCTATGAGAAGTCCTATGCCGACGCGATTCAAACCGTCGGCAAGCTGTCCAACCGCGCCGGCCCGGAAGCCGGCCACGGCGTGTCGATCAAGCTGTCGGCCTTGACCCCGCGCTATGAGGCCACGCAAGAGGCCCGCGTCTGGGACGAGCTCTACCCGCGCATCCTGCGCCTGGCGCTGATCGCCGCAGAGCATGATTTGAGCTTCACGATCGACGCCGAAGAGGCGGACAGACTGGCGTTGTCGCTGAAGCTGCTGGACCGCCTGTGCCGCGAGCCGGAACTGGGCGACTGGACCGGCCTGGGCCTGGCTGTCCAGGCCTATCAGAAGCGCTGCCCCGAGGTGATCGCCCGCCTCACCGCCCTCTCCAAGGAAACCGGTCGCCGCCTGATGGTCCGCCTGGTCAAGGGGGCCTACTGGGACAGCGAGATCAAGCGCGCCCAGGTCGCCGGCCGGCCGGACTATCCGGTCTACACCACCAAGCCCGCCACCGACCTGTCGTACCTGGTCTGCGCCAAGGCCCTGGTCGCCGCCGCGCCCCACCTCTATGCCCAGTTCGCCACCCACAACGCCCACACGCTGGCGGCCGTGGTGCGCATGGCCAAGAATGCCGGCGTCAAGATCGAGCACCAACGCCTGCACGGCATGGGCGAGGCGCTCTATGCCGCCGCCGACGACCTCTATGACGGCGTCACCCTGCGGGCCTACGCCCCGGTGGGCGGCCACGAGGACCTGTTGCCCTACCTGGTCCGCCGCCTGCTGGAGAACGGCGCCAACACATCGTTCGTCCACGCCCTGCTCGACGAGCGGGTGCCGGTTGAGCAGGTGGTGGTCGATCCGATCACCGCCGTGGAAGCCCACCCCGACCGCCACGCCAAGATCCCGACGCCGACCAATATCTACGGTCCGTGGCGCCGCAACAGTGCTGGCGTCGACCTGTCGGTGAAGGCCGCGCGCGACCGCCTGGCCGCCCACCTCGTCGAACTGGACAAGCTGACCCTGTCGTCCGGCCCGCTGATCGGCGGCAAATTCACGGCCGGCGCGCCGCCGATGCCGGTGCAGAGCCCGGCCGACCCTGCCCGCGTGGTCGGGGTGGTCTCCGAGGCCCAACTGCCGCAGATCGACCAGGCTTTCAAGCTGGCTCGCGCCGCCCAGCCCGCCTGGGATCAGGCCGGCGGCCCCGCCCGCGCCGTGGTCCTGCGGTCGATGGGCGACGCCCTGGAAGCCAATATTGAGCGCCTGATCGCCATCCTGTCGCGCGAAGCCGGCAAGACCCTGCCCGACGCCGTGGCCGAGGGGCGCGAAGCGGTCGATTTCTGCCGCTACTACGCCAAGCTGGCCGAGGAGCAGTTCGGCCTGGCTGGCGAGACCCTGACTGGGCCGGCCGGCGGGACCAACACACTGCGCTTGGCGGGCCGGGGCGTGTTCGTCTGCATCAGCCCGTGGGACTTCCCGCTGGCGATCTTCACCGGCCAGATCGCCGCCGCCTTGGCGGCCGGCAACGCCGTGCTGGCCAAGCCTGCCGAGCAGACGCCGCTGGTCGCCTATAAGGCGGTAAAGCTCTATCACGCCGCCGGCCTGGACCACCGCCTGCTGGCCCTGCTGCCAGGTCGGGGCGAGACAGTCGGCGCGGCCCTGACCGCCCATGACGGCCTGGACGGCGTGGCCTTCACCGGCGGCACCGACACCGGCTGGCGGATCAACCAGACGCTGGCCCAACGCCAAGGCCCGATCGTGCCGTTCATCGCCGAGACCGGCGGCCTGAACGGCATGTTCGTCGATACCACCGCCCAGCGCGAACAGGTGATTGACGACGTGATCCTGTCGGCCTTTGGCAGCGCCGGCCAGCGCTGCTCGGCCCTGCGGCTGCTGTTCCTGCCGGAAGACACCGCCGACGGCTTGATCGAGGGCCTGAAGGGGGCCATGGACGCCCTGGTGATCGGCGACCCGGCCCTGGCCGTCACCGACGTCGGTCCCGTGATCGACGCCGAGGCCAAGGCGGCGCTAGACAAGCATCTCGTCCGCCTGAGACACGAGGCCAAGGTCCT
The DNA here is from genome assembly GCA_014378155.1 of Caulobacter sp. Taxonomy (GTDB): domain Bacteria; phylum Pseudomonadota; class Alphaproteobacteria; order Caulobacterales; family Caulobacteraceae; genus Caulobacter. The sequence continues at coordinate 5,258 of JACMOF010000417.1, forward strand.
GCACCAGCTTACGGCCCCGGAAGCCGGGACCTTCTTCGCCCCGGTCCTGGCCGAGATCCCCGCCGCCGACTTCCTGGAGCGCGAGGTGTTCGGCCCGGTGCTGCACGTGGTGCGCTATCGGCCCGAGGACCTGGAGCAGGTGGCCGGCGCCCTGGCGGCCCGCCACTACGGCCTGACCCTGGGCGTTCACTCGCGGATCGAGCGCTTCGCGGCCGACGTGCAGCGCCTGGTCCCGGCCGGCAACTGCTACGTCAACCGCTCGATGACCGGCGCCGTGGTCGGCGTCCAGCCGTTCGGCGGCGAGGGCCTGTCGGGCACCGGCCCCAAGGCCGGCGGGCCCCATGCGCTGCTGCGCTACGCCGTGGAGCGGGCGCTGAGCGTCAACATCACGGCCCAGGGCGGGGATCCGGCGCTGCTGAATCTGTGAGTTGACGATCTCGGCCAGGGGCGGGATTCTGCGTCCATGGCCGATGGATTTGATCTTCACCTGGACGACGAACGGGCCGCCAAACTCAAGGCTCTGGCGGACCGGCTCGACATGTCACCGGAGGACTATGCGGGCCTGTTGATCGATCGGGACCTCGCGAACAGTAATTCGGGGTGGGTCGATCCAGACCCCGCCATCGATGAAGCCATAGCGGACGAGGTTGAGCGC
>JACMOF010000044.1 GCA_014378155.1 Caulobacter sp.
CGACGACGACAAGGCCCAGGACATCGTCCATATCGACCTGACGGACAAGAGCTCGGTCGCCGACAGCCTGATCGTGGCGTCTGGCCGGTCGCACCGTCACGTCGGCGCCCTGGCCGACCACATCATCCGCGCCCTCAAGGAAGAGGGCTTCGGCAAGGCGCGGGTCGAGGGCCTGCCGCATTGCGACTGGGTGCTGATCGACGCCGGCGACGTGGTGGTCCACCTGTTCCGGCCCGAAGTCCGCTCGTTCTACAACATCGAGAAGATCTGGGCCGTCGACGCCCCGCACCGGATCGCGGCGGCAAACTAAGACGCCTCGCCCCTAACGTCACCGCCCGCCCGCCAAATCTCGCGTGTAGGGCGGTGACGGGATCGCCCATGAAGATCACCCTCCTCACCGTTGGAAAGCTTGGCCGCATGGTCGAGGCGCAGTTGGCCGTGGACTATGCGTCCCGGGCCACGGCGTCGGGCCGCGCCCTGGCGATCGGGCCGGTCGAGATCGTCGAGGTCGAGGCGCGCAAGCCCGGCAAGGCCGCCGAAGCCGAAGTGCTGCGCCCGCATCTGGAAGGCGCCCATGTCATCGCCTGCGACGAGCACGGCAAGGTGCGGCCTAGCCGGGCCTTCGCCGAGCACATCGGCCGGCTGCGCGACGACGGGCGCCGCAAGCTCGTGTTCCTGATCGGCGGCGCCGATGGCCTGGATCCCTCGATCCTGGCCGAGGCGAACGAGACCCTGGCCTTCGGGCCCCAGACCTGGCCCCACGCCTTGGCCCGCGTCCTGCTGGCCGAGCAGGTATATCGCGCCGTCACCATCCTGGCGGGCTCGCCCTATCATCGCGATTGATTTTAATCCGCTGATCCCGGCATTCGCCGGGATCAGCGGAGGTGGGGCAGGTCGGGAGAACCAGTTGTCGCTGCGACCCAATACAGGCATTGATCGGCCTATGCGCCGCGTTACGCTGATCACCACCAGCCTCCTGGTCGCCCTGCTGGGCGCCGGGGGTCTTGTCGCGGCCGCCCAAGTCGCTGGGGTCACCCAGCGCGCCAAGGACGAGCAGGCCGCCGCCGACACCCGCCGCGAGATCGTCGACCTGCGAGGCGAGCTGGACGCCCTGGGCCAGAGGCGCCTGGTCACCGGCGACGATGTCGGTGAGAAACGCGCCCGGCTGGAAGCCCTGCACCAGCGCGAATCGGCCCTGGTGGCCGAGCTGGGTCGCGATCGCGGGCAGCTGTCGCGGCTGCTCTCGGCCCTGCAGCTCTTCCGCCGTGATCCGCCGCCGGCCCTGCTGGTCAGCCCCGGTGACGCCCGCGACGCGGTGCGGGCCGCCATCCTGATCCGCGCCATGACCCCTGAACTCCAGAACAGGGCCGAAGGCTACGCCCGCCAGGCCCGCGCCGTCTCGGCCCTGCGCCGTGAGGCCGCGGCCGCCTCCGAGCAGCTGTTCACCGCCGAGAGCCTGGTCGCCGACCGCAAGGGCGAGCTGGAACGGATGATCGTCGAAAAGACCCAGCTGGAGCGCGCCTACGCCCAGGAGGCGATGACCGGAGACCAGGCCCAGCTGGGGGCCCTGACCGACGGCCTGGCCGTCAAGCCCGCCACGGGCCCCCTGGTGCTGACCGCGCCCACATCCGGCGTGATGACCCACCGGTTCGGCCAGGCCATGCCCCTGGGCGGCCGGGCCAACGGCCTGACGATCCGCACGGAAAAGGGTCACGCCATCACCAGTCCCGCCGCCGCTACGGTCGAATACGCCGGACCGCTGAATGGCTGGGGCGTCGTCTTGATCCTGCGGGCTCAAGGCGCCTACCATCTGGTGTTGGCGGGAATGGACCAGATTTCCGTCGCCCCCGGACAATCTGTCGCGCCCGGTCAGGCGGTTGGCAGGATGGCCGGGCATGGATCTTCCGATCCGGAACTCTATTTTGAAGTGCGAGAAGATGGCGCTTCGGTCGATCCAGAGCGTTGGCTCAAGCAGGGGTCGCGATAAACGGCTTTTTCAGCGATGATGGCCGTCAAATGAACAAAGGTTCCGCTACTACTGGCGGACAACAAGTTTGAACGCGGCGCGAGAGCGTCGTCAGGGAGCCTTCCAGGCCACATGCGCAAGTACCTGCTCATCGGTGTTTCGGCCTTTGTCCTCGGCGCGGGGACCATGGCCTATGTCAGCCCCATCGCCCAGGCGACCAACGCCACCAAGGGCGAGACCTACAAGATGCTCGAACTGTTTGGAGACGTACTCCAGACGGTCGACACCCAGTACGTCTCCGAGGTCGACAACAAGAAGCTGATCGAGGCGGCGCTGGACGGCATGCTGACCAGCCTGGATCCGCATTCCGGCTATCTGTCGCCCGACAGCTTCGAGGACATGAACGACACCACCCACGGCGAATATGGCGGGCTGGGCATCGAGGTGACCAGCGAGGACGGCGTGGTCAAGGTGATCTCGCCGATGGACGGCACCCCCGCCGCGCGGGCCGGCATCCAGGCCGGCGACTATATCACCGCAGTCAATGGCCAGTCGGTGCTGGGCCTGACGGTCAACGAGGCGGTCAAGCAGATGCGCGGCGCGGCCGGCGAAGGCGTCACCCTGACCATCGCCCGCGACAAGACCGACCCGTTCGACGTCAAGCTGGTGCGCGAGGTGATCAAGCCCAAGGCCGCCATCGCCCGCATGGAAGGCGACTACGGCTATGTGCGCCTGCCGGGCTTCACCGAAAAGTCCACCGACGCCCTCAGCGCCTCGATCACCGACCTGAAGGCCAAGAACCCCAAGATGAAGGGGCTGATCCTCGACCTGCGCAACAATCCCGGCGGCCTGCTCGACCAGGCCCGGGGCGTGGCCGACCTGTTCCTGGACGGCGGCGAGGTGGTGAGCCAGCGCGGCCGCGACAAGCGCGACATCCAGCGCCTGAACGCCACCCCCGGCGACATGCTCAACGGCCTTCCGATGGTGGTGCTGATCAACCAGGGCTCGGCCTCGGCGGCGGAAATCGTCGCCGGCGCCCTGCAAGACCGTCATCGCGCCGAGTTGGTGGGCATCACCAGCTTCGGCAAGGGTTCGGTCCAGACCGTGATCCCGCTGCGCGGCGGGGCCGATGGCGCCGTCAAGCTGACCACGGCCCGCTATTTCACGCCGTCGGGGCGCTCGATCCAGAAGACCGGCATCGAACCCGACCTGGAGGTGGCCCAGACCAAGGACCAGGCCCAGGACATCGCCAACCGCGTGTGGTTCAGCGAGGCCAGCTTCAAGAACGCCCTCAACGCCGACGAGGGCAAGACCCGCCAAGGCGTCCACACCCCGGCCGAGGCCCCGCCCCCCGGCTTCGACGAGAAGAAGGGCGACTTCCAGCTGGAACGCGCCCTGGCCGTGCTGAAGGCCGGCTCGGTGGAAGCCGTGCCGAAACTGCCCAAGCCGCAAGCCAAGATCGCCGAGGTCACCGCCAAGGCCGCCGCGGCGGCCGGTAAGGGCCCGCCGGTGGAAAAGAAGTAGATCTAAACCCGACTTCCCTCCCCGGAGCGGGGAGGGAATGAGCGGAAGGCCCATTCCGTCGCACCCTTCATTAACCATATATTCGGCGCTTGCCGCCTAGCGTCCGCCCATGGCCGTGTCGTTTTCCCGCAAGCCCGCCTTCAGTCACGCCGGTCCCGCCCTGGGTCGCGGGGATAGCCCCGATCTGCGCACCAAACTGCTGGCGGCGGCGGCCAATCCCTATATCGGCGCTAGCGGGGCGGCCCTGCTGTTCCTGCTCAGCCTGATCGCCCTGATCCTGCTGTCCGGCGCTCCCCACAAGGGCCCGCCCTTGTTCCGCG
>JACMOF010000418.1 GCA_014378155.1 Caulobacter sp.
CCCGGGGCCAGCAGCACCATGTCGCCGTTGCGCGGGCTGACGGCGTGCGGCACCTGCAGGTCCTTGGCGAAGGCGGCGTGCTCGATCAGGTGGCGGCGCTCGCCGTGGGTCGGCACGGCGATGGTCGGCCGGACCCATTCGTACATCTGCTTTAGCTCGTCGCGACACGGGTGGCCGCTGACATGGATGCCGGGCGTGTCACGTTCGGTGTGCAGGCGCACGCCGCGGTCGGCCAGCTTGTTCTGCAGGTTGCGGATCGGAATCTCGTTGCCGGGGATGACCCGCGAGCTGAACACCACGTGGTCGCCCTGCGAAAGCTTGACGTGCGGATGGGTGCCCTCGGCGATCCGCGCGAGCGCGGCGCGCGCCTCGCCCTGGCTGCCGGTGCACAGGAACAGCACTTCGTTGTCGGGCAGGTACTTGGCCTGGTCGTCGGTGATGAACGGCTCCAGGCCCTCCAGCAGGCCGACGTGACGGGCCGCCGCAGCCATGCGGTGCATCGAGCGGCCAGCCAGGCAGACCTTACGGCCGGCGGCCTGGGCGGCGCGGATCACGGTGTCCATACGCGCCACGTTCGAGGCGAAACAGGCGACGGCGACCTTGCCGGTCAGGCCCTTGATCAGCTTGTTCATCGCCACGCGGACGTCGGCTTCGGAACCGGCCACGCCGTCGACGAACACATTGGTGCTATCGCAGACCATGGCTAGCACGCCCTCGTCGCCGAGGCGGCGCAGGGACTCGACGTCGGTGGCTTCGCCCAACTGCGGGTTGGCGTCGATCTTCCAGTCGCCGGTGTGCAGGATCGTGCCCAGCGGGGTCTTGATCGCCACGCCGTTTGGCTCGGGGATCGAGTGGGTCAGGGTGATCATTTCCAGATGGAACGGACCCAGGTCGAAGCTGCCGCCCAACGGGATCTCGGTGATCGGCACCTGGCCCAGCAGGCCGGCGTCGCGCAGCTTCTCGCGCAGCAGGAAGGCGGTGAAGGGCGTGGCGTAGACCGGCGCCTTGAGGCGCGGCCACAGCCAGTGCACCGCGCCCAGGTGGTCTTCATGGGCGTGGGTCAGGACGATCGCGATGATGTCGTCCTTGTAGGCCTCGATGAATTCGGGATCGGGCAGGATGATTTCGACGCCGGGCGTCGTCTGATCGCCGAAGGTCACGCCCAGGTCGAGGACGATCCATTTGCGGTTATCGGCGGGGCCGTATCCGTACAGGTTAAAGTTCATGCCGATCTCGTTCGAGCCGCCGAGCGGCAGGAAGACGAGTTCGTCTTGGGGGGAAGGCTGGTCGGTATATTTGGTCATGGAGTCTCTAGATGGGTGTTGCGACGATGAATTTCGAGGAGACCACGGATGGTCAGATCTGAATCGAAGTGGTCGATGGTGTCGGTGGCGCCCTCGAACAGCGAGGCGACGCCGCCGGTGGCGACCACGGTCATGAGTTCGGCCCGTTCGGCCTTGATCCGGGCGACCAGGCCCTCGATCAACGAGATATAGCCCCAGAATACGCCCGATTGCATGGCGCTGACCGTGTCCGTGCCGACAATGCGGTTCTTGGCGGGGCGCTGGATGGCGATGCGCGGCAGCTTGGCGGCGGCCTCGTGAAGGGCTTGCATGGAAAGATTGATGCCGGGGGCGATGATGCCGCCCTCGAACGCGCCGTCGGCGGCGACGATGTCAAAGGTGGTGGCGGTGCCGCTGTCGATGACGATCAGCGGACCCGGATAGACCATGTGCGCCCCTACGGCGTTGACCAAGCGGTCGGCGCCGGCCTCGGACGGTTTGTCGATCCGCACATCGACGCCCAGCACGGCGTTCTCGCCGATCACCAGGGGCTCGACGTTGAAATAGCGGCGGCAGAGGTTGCGCAGGTTGAAGATCGACTGCGGCACCACGCTGGAGATGATGCAGGCGTCGATGGCTCGGAAGCCCAGGCCCTGCATCGACAGCAACTGAGACAGCCATACAACATATTCGTCCGCCGTGCGCGTGCTCTCGGTGGCGGCGCGCCACTGGGCGATCCATTCGGCGCCATCATGGATGGCGAACATGGTGTTGGTGTTGCCCTGTTCGATGGCCAGCAGCATCAGGCAGCCCCTCCGAAGAAGACGTCGCCGGCGGTGATCCGCCGTAGGTGACCGTCGGCCAGACGAAGCCGCAGGGCGCCGTCGCCGTCCAGGCCTTCGGCGACGCCCTCCAGGGTCTCGGCCCCCAGGCGGACGACGCAGGGCTCGCCCAGGCCATGGGCCCGGGCGGTCCAGGCGTCGGCGATGGCTGGGAAGCCCAGGCGCTGCCAGACGTCATTCCAACGCGCGAAGGCCGCCGCGAGAACCTCGATCGCCTCGGTCGGCTTGGGCGGGGGCGCGAGCATGTGGGCCGGCAAGGCGGTGGCGGGACGCTCGCTCTCCACAGGGCCGCGGGCGAGATTCACGCCGACGCCGACCGCAATCCACAGCCCGCCCGCAGGGCGCGCCCCGGACTCTACCAGGATGCCGCTGACCTTCAGACCCGCTAACAACGGATCATTGGGCCATTTGAGGCTGACCAGGCTGGCTGGAACGTAAGCGGCCAGCAGGTCGGCCACGGCCAAGGCGGCGACGAACGAGACCTGCGCGGCTTCAGCCGGCGGCTTGTCGGTCGAGAACAGCAAGGTAGCGGCGAGGTTCCCCTCGCCGGTCTCCCAGGCGCGCCCTCGCCGGCCACGACCGGCGCTCTGGCGCAGGCCGAGCAGCCATACAGGACCCGCCTCCCCCGCTTCCGCGCGGCGTCGGGCCTCGGCATTGGTCGAGCCGATCTCGCCCAGAACAACGACGGGCGCGGGCGAAAGAGCGCCCGTCACGTCACGCGTGGCCAAAGGCCGCCGCGGCGGCCCTGGCGGCGGGGTCCAGCCAGATCAGCGCCACCAGCACGACCGGGAACGAGAACAGCGCCGCGGCGAAGCCGATCGCGCGGGCGGTCGGTTGCGGCTTGTCAACCGCGCCCACGGGAGCGTCAAACCACATCGTCTTGATCAGGCGCAGATAGTAGAAGGCCGCGACCACGCTGCCGACCAGGCCCAACACCGCCGCCCATTGCAGCAGCACGTCGCCCGAGCCCATCGCGGCCTTGAACACGTAGAACTTGGCCCAGAAGCCCGAGAACGGCGGCAGACCCAGGGCGGACAGCGAGAAGGCGGTCATGGCCAGGGCGATGCCCGGACGTTCCTTAACCAGGCCGGCCATGTCCTCGATGGTCTCCATGGGCTTGCCGTCGCGGCTCAGCGCCTGCAGGCAGGCGAAGAAGCCGGTGACGTCGACCATGTAGAGGACCATGAACACCAGCATGGCATGCAGGCCCACCTCGCCGCCGGTGGCGAC
>JACMOF010000045.1 GCA_014378155.1 Caulobacter sp.
CGGCGGTCAGGCGGTTTTGGTCTTGGGCGGTCGCCCGCCCTTAGCGCCGTTGGCACGGGCTGCGGCAGCCTTGGCCGCGGACGCGCCTCGTCCGGCGAGCCTGGCCATATGGGCCCTGGTTCCGAAGATGCCGGCGGCCAGCCCCGGTATCGACAGATCGACGTCCAGAGCTTCCCAGTGCAGGCCGTACCCTGCCCCCTGGATGTCGACCCTCGCCAGCTCTTCATCGGTGGCCGCCTCGAGCCCTTGGCCAAGGCGCGCTGGAAACGCGAAAGCCGATCCGCTGGCCAACTCCACGACAATGCGACCCGTTGGTTGGTCGTAGCGAGCGGAGGCCGCTTTCGGCTCATTCAGGGACAGCTTGTCACCGAGCGCGATGGCGGCGTCGATGTCCGTGTCAGTCGAGTCAGCCATGAACCCCTCTCTATCGCGCCAGCAAATCGTTACGCAGTTCCCCGACGATCGCCATCGCGCGCCGAATATCCGCGCGCTTCATGTGACGATGCGCATCCCGGAAGCGCGATGAACGGTGACCATCGACAGGCTAACCTATCTTGATGGGTTCAAATCCCCGCCACCATTCCGCCCGGCAGCAACTCCGCCCGCTCCGCCAAGGCCAGCTCCACCAAGGCCGCCATCACCGCCGAGGTCGGGGCGCGGGTGGCGCGGACCAGCTCGTCGCGGGAGACGGGGGTGGGCGAGAGCAGGGCGACCACCTGGGCGCGCAGAGCGTTGTGGTCGATATCCATCGGCTCGTCGGGATCGTAGGTGCGTTCGCGCTCGCGCAAGGACGCCTGGCCCGACAGCGAGCGCAGCACGTCCTCGACGCTTTCGCAGAGGATCGCGCCCTGGCGGATCAGGTCGTTAGGACCCCTGGCGCGGGGATCGAGCGGCGAGCCGGGCACGGCGAAGACGTCGCGGCCTTGCTCGGCGGCCAGGCGGGCGGTAATCAGCGAGCCGGACTTCAGCTCGGCCTCGACCACGATGACGCCCAGGGACAGGCCCGAGATGATGCGGTTGCGGCGCGGGAAGTCCTTGGCGATGGCCCGCCGGTCGCAGGCGCTTTCGCTGACGATGCAGCCGCCTTCGCCGGCGATCCGGGCGTGCAGGGCGGCGTGTTCAGGCGGATAGATGTCACAGACCCCGCCGCCAAGCACCGCCACGGTGCCGGTCGCCAGGGCGCCCTCGTGGGCCGCGCCGTCTACGCCGCGCGCCAGACCCGAGACGACGACATAGCCGTGCTGCCCTAACTCCGCAGCCAACTGTCGGGCGAAGCGCTGACCGCCGGCCGAGGCGATCCGAGCCCCCACGATGGCCAGACTGGGCTGGGGCAGCAGTTCGGCGTGGCCGAGGCTCCACATCACCGGCGGCGGCGGATCGAGGGCGGCCAGGCGCGAGGGGAAGTCCGGCTCGCAGGCGCAGATCAGCCGCGCACCGAGCTTGGCGCCGGTTTCCAGCTCGCGGAGGATTTCGTCCTCGGGCGGCGAACGCAGGGGGGCCGCCCGACCGGAGCGGCGGGCCAGTTCGGGCAAGGCCTGAAGGGCGCGCTCGGCGGAGCCGAACCGCTGCAAAAGATGCTCGAAGGCGACGGGGCCGACCGTCTCGGTGCGCGCCAGCCTCAACCAGGCAAGGCGCTCAGGGTCCGAGAGGCGGCGAGTCGTCACGCGCCCTCTGTCGTGCTTGGGGGAGGCGGCGCTTCGGCCGTCTTCTTCTTGCCGATGCGGGGCTCCTCGCCCTTCAGCAGCCGGCCAATATTGTCCTTGTGTCGGATGAAGATCAGCACGGCCATGAACAGGCAGAGGACCAGGAACGGATAGGGCTGGTCGGTGGCGAGGGCGAACGGCGCGGCCAGGGCTGCGGCGACCAGGGCGGCCAGGGAGCTGAGGCGCAGCAGGGCCGCCACGGCCAGCCAGGTCACGGCCGCTAGCACGCCCACCGGCCAGCAGGCGGCCAACAGCACGCCGTAGAAGGTGGCCACGCCCTTGCCGCCCTTGAACTTCAACCAGACTGGAAACAGGTGGCCTGTGAAGGCCGCGCCGCCGGCCAGGGCGATGATCGCCGGGTTGCCGTGGCTCAGCCAACGGGCCAGGAGCACCGCCACCACGCCCTTGCCGGCGTCGCCGATCAGGGTGGTGGCCGCCAGGTCCTTGCGGCCCGAGCGCAGCACGTTGGTCGCGCCGATATTGCCCGAGCCGATCTGCCGGATGTCGCCCGCCCCGCCTAGCCGCGTGGCGATCAGGCCGAACGGAATCGAGCCCAGCAGATAGCCGCCGAGGATCGTGATCCCGAGGGTCAGGTAGACGGCTTGGGCGAGATCTTGCACGGTTTGCGACCTATGGGTGTGGTGAAGGTTGCCGGGCGTGGCTGGAGCATGGCAAGCGCGAAAACGCCGGTTTCGGCTTTATACCCGAGCGTGCGGCAAGCACTCCACGGTTTTCCCGCCCTGATCTCGGCGCCTCTTCGCGCGGCGGAATATAGAAGGGCGTATCTCATGGCTGTGCGGATCGGTTATCTATCCCTAAATAGGGCCGGTATAGCCTTTCGCCGCAAGCGAGCGTTCAGAAGGATACGCCCCGGTCCCCGCGAGGCCCGTGGCGCCAATGGTCCCTAGCTAAAGAGTTTGTCCTTTGTCCGCTGCACAATCTAACCCTCAGCTGTGGGATACCAAACAGCTCCGCCGGGCGCTTGTTGCGGCGGGCGTCGCCCTTTGGTCATGGAATGTCGACTCCGACCAACTGGTGATGGACGAACTTGGCTATGGCCTTTGGGGCGTGCCGATCACCAAGGCGGTGTGTTTCGAGGATCTGTCCGCTCACATCCACCCGGCCGACCGCGACCGGGTTCATGCGGCCTTCGCCGCGACGCGCGGGATCGTCGGCCCCTATGAGATAGATTTTCGCGTCATGGTCGAGGACGAGATCCGGTGGATTTCGGCGCGTGGCCAGGGCGACGACGAGGGGATCATCGCGCGCGTGATGGCCGGAGTGTTCCTCAACGTAACCGGCCGCAAGCAGGCGGAGGAAGCCAACGAACTGCTGGCCGGCGAGATGAGCCACCGCGTCAAGAACCTTCTGACGATCGCCTCGTCCCTGACCGCGATCACCTCGCGCTCAACGGAAACCACCACGGACATGGCTCGTGAGCTGACGGAGCGCTTGACCTCCCTGGGTCGCGCCCATGACCTGGTTCGTCCCATACCCGGCCAGCACGGCAAGGCCGCGCTGCTCGGCGATCTGATTTCCGTCCTTCTCGCGCCCTATGACGACCTCGGCGCGTTCAGCGGCCGCATCCGCGTCTCCGTGCCCCGGATGGGCGTCGGCGAGGCTGCGGCGACCACCCTGGCCCTGGTCATCCATGAACTGGCGACAAACTCCCTCAAATACGGCGCGCTCTCGGTCGGGACCGGCACGCTGGACGTGTCGTGCACGGCGCAGGAGCAGGACGTCGTGGTGGTCTGGACCGAGCGCGGCGGCCCACCCGTCAAGGCGCCTGACGGGACCGGAGGTTTCGGGAGCAAGCTCGTGACCCGGGGCATGTCGGCGCAACTGGGCGGGTCCATCACCTATGAGTGGCCCAAGCATGGCGTCATCGCCACGCTGCGGATGCTCAGGGACCGGCTCGCGCGCTGAGAACGGGGTCGTCGCGTCGCCCTGGACTGAAGAGTCGCGACCAGAGACAATCGCTCTATCGAAACAAGCGGCCGACCGGGCCTGGTCCAGTCGGCCGCCTTTAACGAAAGCGGAGGTGCGCCTGCGCCGCGTCGCTAGTCTTCCGCCGCTTCCGCTTCGGCCTTGGTCTTGAAGTTGACGCCTTCGTCCTCGGCCGGCGGCGAATAGACGGTGAAGAGCTTCAGTTCGACGTCGCCCTTGTTGATGATGTTGTGCTTGGCGCCCTTGGGGATGACGATCAGGTGGCTCTCGGTCAGCTTCGATCGCGCGCCGTCGACCACGGCCTGGCCCTCGCCCGACGCGATGAACGTGGTTTGGTCGGCGTCATGGGTCTCTTCGCCGATTTCCTCGCCGACGGGGATGCTCATCATGACGATCTGAGCCTGCTTGTCGAAATAGACTTCCTTTTGCCAGTTCTTGTTGGTCGTCGTCAGCTTGATGATGTCTTTGTTGAAGATGGCCATGTCGCGCTCCGCTGGTCTGTGAACCGCGTGAATACCTCAAGGCGCGGGGCGGTTGCGTGGATCGGGGCAGGCCATTCAAATCCGAATTGGCTAGACCGACATGGCGATCCGCTTCGAAAAGGTGTTCGGCGTGCGCGCGGACACCTTGGTGCGGATGCAGGCCGCCTATGATCTGGCCCAGGCGCGGGCTCATGAGGGCGACATCGAGGTCGAACGGGTCGCGGCTGAGTTAGAGACCTAGCCTGAGAAGAGTTTGTGTCCCTCTTTTACAACTTCTATATTAACAGGAACTTATAATGTACAGATCAGTACCAATAAGACATCACTCGCTCGGTGCTTTTTTC
>JACMOF010000419.1 GCA_014378155.1 Caulobacter sp.
CCGGTCGCGAAGGTCAAGCTCGCAGCGTCCTAATGCAGCTTCAACCGTCCCGCCACCCGCTGCTGCAGCAACCGGGCCATGGCCAGGACCACGGTCTTGGGCGTGCCCATGATCGCCCGATGATGATCCAGGTGCAGCGAGATATAAGCCCACTTGGCGATCAAGCCCTCGACGAAGAAGTTGGGGCCTCCCAGCCCGCCCATCAGTGCGCCGACCCCCCTGTTCTCGCCCAGCGACACCAGCGAGCCGAAATCCCTGTAGATGAACGGCGTCTCGATCCGTCGCTGGCCGAGGCGGGCGATCAGGGCCTTGGCAAGGTAGCTGGCCTGCTGGTGCGCGGCCTGGGCGCGGGCGGGGATCAGTTTTCCGTCGACCCAAGGCGCGGCGGCGCAGTCGCCCAGCGCCCATACGTCGGCGACCGAGGTCTCCAAGTGGTCATTGACCACGAACTGGTTGCCGCGATTAGTCTCCAGGCCGTAGGCGGTATTGGTGTCGGCCGCCTTGACCCCGGCCGCCCAGACGATCAGGTCGGCCGACGTCTCGCCCAGGCTGGTCTCCAATCGATCCGCATGAACGGCCAAGACCTTGGCCCCCGTCAGCACCCGCACGCCCTTGCGCTCCAGGGCGACGGTGGCTTGGTCGGAGATCTTCTCGGGCAGGCCGCCCAGGATGCGCGGCGCGGCCTCGACGATGGCGATGTCCAACCGGAAGCGCTGCTCGGCGCCGATGCTTTCCAGCAGCTCACGGTGGGCCTCGATCAACTCGGCCGACAGCTCGACCCCGGTGGCGCCGCCGCCGACGATGGCCACGCTCATGATCTTCTCGGGCGAGAACGAGGCCTTCATGAAGGCGGCCAGCAGGCGGGTGTGGAAGGCCTCGGCGTCTTCGGTGCGCTCCAACAGATGGGCCTGCTCGGCGCCCGGCGTGCCGAACAGGTTGGAGCCGCTGCCGATCGCCAGCACGCCCCAGGTGAAGGTGACGCTCCGCTCATCCACCAGCACCTTGCCGCCTTCGCCGAGAATGGGCTTCAGGGACAGCCGCTTGGCGATGGGGTCGAAGTCGTTCAGTTCGCCGAGCAGGAAGCTGAAGTGATTGCTGCGGCCGAGGATTGAATAGGACAGGCCCTCCTGGTGGGCGTCGAGCGTGCCGGCGGCCACCTCGTGCAGGGTGGGTTTCCAGATGTGATAGCTGGAGCGGTCGATCAGCAGCACCCGTTCCTTGCCGGCCTGGCGCCCGAGCTTGCGTCCTAGACGCGCCGCCAGTTCCAGCCCGCCAGCCCCGCCGCCGACGATGACGATGTCGTAGTGCATGCCCGCCATCCCAGTAATTCCTTAGCTGGTGAATATAAGGTCAAGCTGGACGGATGTCAGGCCAGGTCAGCACGAGGCGTCGAACCTGACGCGGCGCACGCGAGCAGCGGCCCTGTGGCGGGCGATGTCGAGGTTCGCTCCTTGGGAAGCGGCAGCCATGGTAAGTCACGGCCGCTCCGGCCGCGCCGTTCTGCAGTCCCAAAAGCGGTCGGATCGTCAGGCTCACCGTCATTCTCCGCAAACGTCGTTCGGCGAAGAATGAAGGTGAGTTGTCTGGAGACGCAAGCGTCATGGTACCGGTAACCTGTGGTTACCTGGCGCAAGGCCTAAGGGATCGGGGTCATCGCCAGGCGCTTGTCGAGATAGTCGCCGACGCTCCGCTCGACGCTGGGAAGGTGCTCGGCCCAGAAGTGGGTCGCCTTGTCGACCACCTCATAGTCGATGACGATGCCCTTCTGGGTGCGCAGCTTGGAGACCACGCGCTCGACCTCGACCGGCGGCACGACGGTGTCGGCCGCGCCGGTCAGGATCAGGCCCGAGGCCGGGCAGGGGGCCAGGAAGCTGAAATCGTACATGTTGGTTGGCGGCGACACGGAGATGAAGCCATCGGTTTCGGGACGGCGCATCAGCAGCTGCATGCCGATATAGGCGCCGAAGCTGTAACCCGCGACCCAGGTCTGGGCGGCGGCCGGGTTGTTTGACTGCAGCCAATCCAGGGCCGTGGCCGCGTCGGCCAACTCGCCGATGCCGGCGTCGAACTCGCCCTGGCTGCGGCCCACACCGCGGAAATTGAAGCGCAGGGTCGCGAAACCGCGCTTCATGAACAGGTGGTACAGCTGCACCGAGACCGGATGGTTCATGTGCCCGCCCGCCTTGGGGTGGGGGTGCAGGATCAGGGCGATCGGCGCATTGGCGGTCTTGCCCGGCGAATAGCGGCCCTCGATACGGCCGGAGGCTCCGGTCAAGATCACGTCAGGCATACTAAGATCCCTATCCAAAAAGGGGCGCGAAGTCCGGCTCCTCGCGCTCACAGGAGCGAAGGAATACTTGACCGCTGCGCTTGGTCTTCCTAAATCCGTACCGCGCGCCTTGGTCTTTGATCGAGACCTCCGGGCGCGAAGTCGCGGCTTGTAGCACACGCCTAAGCCGATGCGCGGTCAATCCGCAAGGAGATAAGGCGCATGCGCCTGAGCACCAAGGGACGATACGCGGTCATGGCCATGACCGACCTCGCGCGCCGCCAAGCGGAGGCCGAGGGTGGCCGGGCCGTGGCCCTGGCCGAGATCGCCGCCCGCCAGCAAATTTCGCTGTCCTATCTGGAGCAACTCTTCGCCCGCTTGCGCCGCAAGGGACTGGTGGTCAGCGCCCGGGGACCGGGCGGCGGCTATCGCCTGGCCCGCGAGGCCAGCGACACCGCCATCGCCGATATTGTGCTGGCCGTCGACGAGCCCCTGCGGGCCACCCGCTGCGGCCTGTCAAAGACTGGCGGGACGAGCAAGGGCGCTCCAAAGGGCTGCATGGCCGGCGGCGCCCAGTGCCTCACCCACGACCTGTGGGAGGAGATGGGCCGCCAGATCCACGGCTATCTTGCCAGCGTGTCGATTGCCGACGTGCTGAACGGCAAGCTCAAGGACAGGACGCCCAACCCGGAAAAGTCGGCGCGGGAGATGGCGGTCGCGTGAGCAAGCCCAGCGTCTATCTCGACTACAACGCCAGCGCGCCGCTCCGCCCCGAGGCGCGCGAGGCGATGCTGCGCGCCTTCGACCTGGGCGGTAACCCCTCGTCGGTGCACGCCGTTGGGCGGACCGCGCGGGATCTGGTCGAGGCCGCCCGCGCCCAGGTTTCGGCGCTGGTCAACGTCGTGCCGGGCTCGCTGACCTTCGTCAGCGGCGGCACAGAGGCCAACGCCCTGGCCATCGGCAGCGCCGCCTTCGCGGGGTTCGACCGAGTCCTGGTCAGCGCCGGCGAGCACGACGCCGTCACCCAGACCGCCGCCGCCTCCGGCCTGCCGGTCGAGGTGATGCCGATCGACACCAACGGCGTCGCAGACCTCGACTGGCTGCGCGAGGCCCTGTGCAAACCCGGCCGCGCGCTCGTCTGCCTGATGTTGGCCAATAACGAGACCGGCGTGATCCAGCCTGTTGCTGAAGCGTCGGCCCTGGTGCGCGACGCTGACGGCTGGCTGCATGTCGACGCCGTCCAGGCGGCCGGGAAAATCGCCATCGACTTCACCGCCCTGGGCGCCGACACGATGGCCCTGTCGGCCCACAAGCTGGGTGGGCCGCAAGGCGTCGGCGCGCTGGTGGCCGGCACGCGCGCCACCCTGGTGCGCCAGCAGCACGGCGGCGGCCAGGAACGCGGCCGCCGGGCCGGCACCGAGAACGTCGCCGGGATCGCCGGGTTCGGCGCCGCCGCGGTCGCGGCTGCCCGGGACTTGCCCCTGATGGCCGATCAAGGCACATGGCGTGACGCCCTGGCCGAACGGGTCAAGGCGGCTGGCGGCGTGATGCTCGGGGAGGGCGCCCAACGCCTGCCCCAAACTCTCTGTCTCGCCGCCGAGGGCTTCGACTCGCAGATTCAGGTGATGGGCCTCGATCTGGCGGGCGTGATGGTCAGCGCCGGCAGCGCCTGCTCGTCGGGCAAGGTAAAGGCCAGCCGCGTGGTGGAAGCCATGGGCCGGTCCGACCTGGCCCCCTTCGCGTTGCGCGTCAGCGGCGGCTGGGCCACGACCGAGCAAGACTGGATTTCCTGCGGCGACGCCTGGCTCGCCGTCTATTCGCGTATCGGCGCCCGTCGCCGGGAGGTGGCTTGATGGCCGCAGTTAGAGAAACCGTCGAAACCGTCGCCGCGCTTGAGAAATACGAGCACGGCTTCACCTCGGACATCGACCAGGAGTTCGCCCCCAAGGGCCTCTCCGAGGACATTGTGCGCTTCATTTCGGCCAAGAAGGACGAACCACAGTGGATGCTCGACTGGCGGCTGGAAGCCTACCGCCGCTGGCTAGAGCTGGAAGCGCCGACCTGGGCCAAGGTCGACTTCCCCGCGATCGATTACCAAGACAGCTACTATTACGCCGCCCCGACCCAGAAGGCCGGCATCGCCAGCCTCGACGAGGTGGATCCCGAGATCCTGGCCATCTACGCCAAGCTCGGTATCCCGTTGAAGGAACAGGAAGTCTTGGCCGGCGTGGTCGGCGCGCCGCGCTACGCCGTGGACGCGGTGTTCGACAGCGTGTCGGTCGTCACCACCTTTAAGAAGGAGCTGGCGGCAGTGGGGGTGATCTTCTGCTCGATGAGCGAGGCGATCCGCGAGCATCCCGAACTGGTCAGGCAATATCTCGGCTCCGTCGTGCCGACCTCCGACAACTACTATGCCTGCCTCAACAGCGCGGTCTTCAGCGACGGTTCGTTCGTCTATATCCCGCCGGGCGTGCGCTGCCCGATGGAGCTGTCGACCTATTTCCGCATCAACGCCAAGGACAGCGGCCAGTTCGAGCGCACCCTGATCATCGCCGACAAGGGGGCCTATTGCTCCTATCTCGAGGGCTGCACCGCCCCGATGCGCGACGAGAACCAGCTTCACGCCGCCGTGGTCGAGCTGGTTTTGCTCGACGACGCCGAGATCAAGTATTCCACGGTCCAGAACTGGTATCCGGGCGATCCGGTGACCGGCAAGGGCGGCATCTACAACTTCGTCACCAAGCGCGCCGACTGCCGCGGCGATCGCTCCAAGGTGTCGTGGACCCAGGTCGAGACCGGCTCGGCCATCACCTGGAAATACCCGTCCTGCGTCTTGCGCGGCGAGGGATCGTCGGGCGAGTTCTACTCGATCGCCGTGACCAACGGCCATCAGCAGGCCGACACCGGCACCAAGATGATCCACCTGGGGGCAAATACCCGCTCGCGGATCGTCGCCAAGGGCATCAGCGCCGGCAAGTCGACCAGCACCTATCGCGGCCTGGTCTCGGCCCACCCCAAGGCCAAGGGCGCCCGCAACTTCACCCAGTGCGACAGCCTGCTGATCGGCAAGACCTGCGCGGCCCACACGGTCCCATACATCGAGGCCCGCAACGGCCAATCGGTGTTCGAGCACGAGGCCACCACGACGCGGCTGTCGGACGACCAACTGTTCTACGTGATGCAGCGCGGGCTGTCGCAGGAAGAGGCCGTGGCCCTGCTGGTCAACGGCTTCGTCAAGGACGTGCTGCAGCAACTCCCCATGGAATTCGCCGTCGAAGCCCAGAAGCTGGTGGCGATTTCGCTGGAAGGCTCAGTCGGGTGATCTTGCAGGGCGTTTTCGACATCGAAAAGGAAGCGGCCAGCTGGACGCAGGACGGTTCGTTCCGAGGTGCTGACGGCAAACCAGTGCGCGCTTATGACGACGTCGTTCTGTTGCGCGACATCGTGCCTGAGAACGACCCAAAGTCCCCCTACATCGTGCCCGCCGGTACCACCGGCACCATCCTGTTCTTTAACGAGCGCGCCGACGGCGTCGCGCAACCCGAACTCGACTGGGATCCGGTCGCCGTGGTTCTCGGCTATGAGGACCAACGCCATCTCCGCCTGCACATGACGAACGAAGAAAAGTACCCGCGCTGATGCTCTCCATCCAGAACCTCCACGCCAATGTCGGCGACAAGCCGATCCTCAAGGGGCTGACGCTCGACGTGCCGGCCGGGCAGGTGCACGCCATCATGGGGCCGAACGGGGCGGGGAAGTCGACCCTGTCCTATGTGCTGACCGGCCGGGGCGGCTATGAGGTCACCGAAGGCACGGCAAGCCTGAACGGCGAGGACCTGCTGGCCCTTGCGCCCAATGAGCGGGCCGCCAAGGGGGTGTTCCTGTCGTTCCAGTATCCGCTGGAGATCCCCGGCGTGCCGGCCCTGACCTTCATCCGCACCGCCCTGAACGCCCAGCGCCGGGCGCGCGGCGAGGACGAGATCGCCGCCCCGGCCTTCCTGAAGCTGGCCCGCGAGAAGGCCGCCTCGCTGAAGATCGACTTCGACATGCTAAAGCGCGGCCTCAATGTCGGCTTCTCGGGTGGCGAGAAGAAGCGGATGGAAATCCTTCAAATGGCGATGCTTTCGCCGAAGTTCCTGATCCTCGACGAGACCGACAGCGGCCTCGACATCGACGCCCTGAAGATCGTCTCCGAAGGCGTCAACGCCCTGCGCGCCCCCGATCGCGGCATGCTGGTCATCACCCACTATCAGCGCCTGCTGGACTACATCAAACCCGACCGCGTCCACGTGCTGGCCGCCGGGCGGATCGTGGCCTCGGGCGGCCCGGAGCTGGCCTTGCAGCTCGAGGCCGAGGGGTATGACAAGTACACGGTGGCGGCGTGATGCTGGGCGCTGGGCGACATCAAGCCTCCCCCCGTGGGGGAGGTGATCGCGAAGCGATCGGTGGGGGGAGTTTGCCGACCCTGCCGAACACTCCCCCCACCGTCGTAGCTGCGCGCCGACACCTCTCCCACCGGGGGAGGAGCTGCGCATGACGCTCGCCACCGCCCTGAAGACCGGCGACCTGACCCAGCTGCCGTCGCGCCGCGACGAGGACTGGCGCTGGACCGACCTGCGCGGCCTGATCCGCGCCTTGCCGCCCGCCTCGCCGGTGGTGGACGGCGACGTCGCCGCCGGGCCGTTCGACGGCCTGGCCACGGGCGAAATCCTGTTCGTCAACGGTCGCCAGCGCCATGCCGCTCAGTCCGGTGCGGGTGACGTCGTCGCACTGCGCTTCGTCTCGGCGAGCGATGGCACGGCCCACGCCGCCGCCTATGCGGTCGTCGTCGAGCCCG
>JACMOF010000420.1 GCA_014378155.1 Caulobacter sp.
ATTTCGGCGCGTCCGGTCAAGGCCTCGCCGGTCGTGAGCGATCGCACCAGATCGCCCCAGTAGAACTGGCCGATCAGCACCAGCAGGCTCAGCAGACCGATCACCAAAGGGATCAACAGCGACCGGTATCTAGGATTGTAGCCCAGGTAGGCGCCGCCGACGACGACAGCCACGCCCAGAACTGACAGCGAGGTCTTGGATCCCGAGCGAAACAGGAAATAGGCGGCCGCCAGGATGAGGCCCCAGCGCAGGGCGACGTTGATCCAGCCGCCGTAGAACGCCAGCGAAATCACGGTGAGGGCGCACAGGGCGCCGGCGAAATTCTTTTGGGGAAGCACGCCGCGCCAGTCGCCGACAAGGCCGGGATCGACCACATCGGCGATCTGGTGGATGGCGGTCGCGGGGGAGGCGATAACGAGGGCGTAGTTCAGCGCCAGGACGCCGATCAGCGTGATCTGGAACGCTCTCATGCTGCGCTCGAACCCGGCGCGCTCGACGGTCGCGAACACGGTCCAGATGATGATCGAGGTCAGCAGTAGCCGCCGTGTCGCGATGGACGGTTCGAGCGACCAGCTCAGGCTGAGGCAGCTCCAGGCCAGCACCAGCCAGATCGAAAGCGTCGGCGCCAGGAGGCGCTGCGGGTACTGCAGCGCCTGGGAGGCCAGCAGAACGAACCCGAAGACCAGGATGTAGAGGCCCTGTCGGAGAAGATTTCCGTCGCCGGTCGAGTTGACGGCCTTCTGCGCCGTGAGGGGACTCAGCCCCACGAAAACGAGCAGCATCAGAACGACAAGCGCCAGGCCGCACAAACGGGCGGACCGCTGTCCGGTCGTCAGGACCGGGCGTGGCAAGGCCAAGGCCGGCATCATTGTCCCGCTATCGCGGGCGACACGCGGGCGCGAAGGAACGGGCCGCCGGTCAGCTTCGGCGTTCCTGCTGAGCCCATCAGAGCGCCAGCCGTTCATAGGCCGCAAGCATCGTGTCCCAGCCCGTCGTCTCGCCTAGTCGCGTCGCCCGGGCGACGTAGTCCCGGTAGACGTCGGGATCGTCCAGGAGACGGGCGATTGCGCCGGCGAGGGCGACATCATCGTGGACCCCGACGACGAGACCGCAAACCTCCCCGTCCGGCGCGGTGACCCCCTCGATTTGCACCGGCGCGTCCGAGACCACCAGGGGGAGGCCGAGTCTGGCGGCTTCGACGAGGCCGAGACTGTGACCTTCGTACAGGCTGGGCTGGGCGAAGACGTCGCCTTGGGCCAGCAGGGCGAGCGCTTCGGGCCGCGGTCGAAATCCCAGGAAGTCGACGCGCGCCGAAACGCCGAGCGTGCGGGCGAGCGCCTTGAGGTCCCCCTCATCTGGTCCGTCGCCGATGATGTGCAGGCGCGTAGCGGGAAGATGCGACAGGGCGCGGATCAGCGTCGGATAGTTTTTTTGCGCCGCCAGACGGCCTGTGGCGACCACCAGACGCCGGCCGGCCCCGTCCTTGCCCCGCCCTGCGCGGAGCCGCGCGGCCGTCTGCTCGATTTGCGGCGGAAGCGCATTAGTGATGGTGTGGCGTTTGGCCAGATAGGCGGCCGGTTTGCCGTCGTGCGATCGCCCGACCGTGTGCGACACGCTGACCACGGCGGTGACCGCCTTCAGCGAACCGGTGAAACCATCGAGAAGGTTCAGCAGCGGACTGTGGGTCTCGGCCGGCGAATGGTGCGTCGTCACCACTTGGGTCGACAGGCCGGCGAGCCGGACCGCGATCGGCGTGAGCACGTTTGCGGCGGGCAGGGCGGTGAACACCACGTCGGGCGCGCCGTCCGACAAGAGCCGCGTGAGGCTCCGCAAAAGGCCGATCAGCCCGAAGGGGGAGCCGGGTCTGCGCAGTGCGACGTAGGACCAGGGCGTCTCCGCTGAAACGGCGCGCACCGCGCCTGCCGATGGAAACAAGGCGACCAGGCGAACCTCATGGCCGCGCGCCTGGAAGCTCTCGGCCAGGTTGGCGGCGACTTCCTGGGCGCCCCCGGCGTTGGAGTGGGTGACCAGAAACCAGATCTTGCGCGGTCGTGCGGTCGCCGGGCGCTGCGCGGCCGGTCCGGTCGCGGCGAGGCCCGTGTCTATCCTGTTCAGCCCCAAACCTGATCCTTCCTCACCCACGACGCGTTCCCGGACCATAGCCGCTATCTGTGGCTCCGGACATCCGCGTCAGCCCGGGACACGTGTTTCGGGCGCGGGGCGTCTGACGTCTGTGTCGCGAGGTAGAACAGGGCTGGAAGATTGGTGCCGAGGTAGCGACGGCCCAGGCGGAGGGGCTCGTTGAAGGTCCGGTACAGCCACTCCAGGCCGTTGCGCTGCATCCACAGGGGCGCGCGGTGGAACTTGCCCGAATAATGATCGAACATGCCGCCGCAGGTGCGAAGCCAGGCGACGCCCGACAGCCGCGCGCGGTTTCGCAGGGCGAAGGATTCCTGGATGGGACTGCCCAGGCCGATCCAGACGACGTCGGCGCGGGCGGCGAGGATCTCTTCGCAGATCGCCGCTTCGTCCTCGCGGTCGAAATAGCCGTGCCGGATGCCGACGATCTGCAAACCCGGATACTGGTCCAGGAGGTGGTCGGCGGCCGTCTGGGCCACGCCCGGCTTGGCGCCAAGGAAGAAGAACCGCAAGCCTTCGCGCGCCGCTGCGGCGGAGGCGTCGAGGATGAAATCCGTCGTCGCCACCCGCTCGCTCAGCGGCTCACGGCACAGCAGACGCGTCGCCATCACCAGGGGCATACCGTCGGCGTCGATGATGTCGGCTTCCAGGACCATTTCGCGAAACGCCCGATTGGCGTGGAAATCGGCGATGACTGCGCCGTTCGAGGAAATGATTATCAGAGGCTGGGTGAGAGCCCCGGCGCGCGCCTGGAGGCAGTCCTCAACCATCATGCCCGCCAGCTCTGCGCGGGTGATGCGGGTGGTCGGCACGCCGCCGACCAGGAGCCTCCGGCGACCGTTCATACGTCCGGACCTGGGTCGCGAGCCTGTGGGAAGAGGCCGGGCGCGCCGGGGAGAGAGTCCGATTGGCTCGTCGACACCTCGCGACGTCGGCGGACCTGCGCCGAAGACGTCTTACGGGTTCTGACGGGCGGTTCGACCTGTGGATTTCGGGCGCAATGACACACGTTCATCGATTGCACAGTCAATCTGTCCCTCTGAACGCCACAGACGGTCGCTCTCGCCGCCGAATCTTTATCGACCTGAGCTCGAATTGCTAGCGCTTCCATAGTGCGCTGCAAACCAATCTTCCGCAGTCGCGTCATGGTCCTGCGGCCGAAGCGCGAGATCGCACCCCCGCGAGCCGCGGCCCGGTCCGATGCCGGCCGGCGGACAAGCGCCACCTGCAACCCCAGAAGGAACGCCCAGGTCGCGGCGATCGACGGGACCTGAAGGGAATAGTCGGTGAGTCCGTGGAGAAGAACGACGATGTCGGCGGCGATCAGCCCATCCAGGAAAAGACGCTCGGGCGAACGCTGGCGCGCCGATTTCACGGCCGTCCAAAGGCAGGCGCCGATACAGACGAACATAGGCGCGGCGCCGACGACGCCGGCCTCCTCAAGCCACTGGATGTAGACGTTGTGAGCTGCACGAATTGACCAGAGCGCGGAGTAGGTCTCCGGGGTCATCACCACATTGTTGATCAAGGGAAACGAGCCCAGGCCGTAGCCGAACGCCGGCGAGGCGAGGAACGCCCGCCAATGGCTGACGAAGATCACGCCGCGATTGACGGCGTCGTCGTCGATGTGTCC
>JACMOF010000421.1 GCA_014378155.1 Caulobacter sp.
CCGCATCCTTTCCGTCTGGTGTCGCAACTGGCCGATCACGACCTGGTCGAGGAAGACGTCGAGCTTCAACGCGTCGGATAAGTCCTCCCCCCATGGGGGAGGCGATCGCGCAGCGATCGGTGGGGGGAGTCTTGGGATTGCCGATCCAGGTCGCGGCCGTCCGCCGAAGACGACCCCCCCCCCCCGGTTCGCGCGCCCCCCCCCCCCACGGGGGGGGGCTATCGCCCTGGACGCCCCCCAGGGGGGGGGGGGGTCGGGGTACGCGGGAGGGGGGAAAGAATTATGCCGACGGCCCGTGGCTGGATCGACCTTCCGATCACTCCCCCCACCGATCGCTACGCGATCACCTCCTCCATGGGGGGAGGACTCACCCGACCCGCTGAAATTCGGAGTCTTCCTCAACCACGTCGTGATCGGCCAGTTGCGACACCAGACGGAAAGGATGCGGGCCATGGGCGGCCTCCGCTTTTTCGAGGATCCAGGCCCCGGGACGTCCGCCCCGGCACCGTTCGAGTTCGACCCGCCAGCGCGGCGGGCCCAGGCCAAGGTCGCCTGGCGGCGGCTGGCTGGGCGCGGCGGTGATGCGCCAGCGGGTCTGGGCGGCCGAGCCAGAGACCTCGCGCATCTTGCCCACTGGCCCGCCAAACGGTCTTCGACGCAGGAGCACGCCGATCGAGCCTCGCTTCTCACAGGCTAGCTGGAGACGGCGGCCCGCCTTGAGGTCTGGCGCTTCAGCCTCGCCCACGGCGGCAACCACGCCGATCGTGGAGAGGGCGTCTTCCAGCACGGCCAGCACCTCGGCCTCGTCGCGGGCCTTGACCAGGATCAGCCGCTCGGACGGAAAGCCCAGGTTCACCAGGCCCGGGACGTGCAGGTCGTCGCGCCGCATCACCCAGACCACCGCGCCTTGGGTGGCCAGGGGTCGGAGCAGCAAGGCGGAAAACGCCGTCGGGGCCGCGCTGGTTTCTTCCCCCAAGCCCGCGCCGCCCACTTCGTGCCAGGCCCCGCGCGGAAGACCGCCAGCTGGAAAACAGCCGTCGATGCGCGGATCGCCGAATGGCAGGACGGGAGGTGGAGTCCGAGTCCCCGCTTGCAAGGCGGCGATCTGGGCTCTCAAAGCCGGAAGGGCGTCGGTCGCCCCGGCCATATCTCACACTCCAATGTTCCACTTTTGTTCTGGCCTTACGGACTTGGAGAGTCAAGCGGAGCCCTGCATTGTGCGTCAAAATGGCCGTGTGAAGCCGCCAGGAGACGAGGCTTCCACGGCGGGGGGAGCGCGGGCGGCGTGGGTCCTAAAACCGCGCCTCGGTCCTCCACCACTTGCTGACCAGCATCGGACCGAACGCGGCGCTGATGCCGCAGGCGTCGGCGAACAGGTCGAACCACGAGGCGTCGCGGCCGACGAAGGCCTGCAGGATCTCAATCGCCCCGCCGAACGCCAGGATCACCAGGCCGATGCGATGCAGGCGGCTCAGCGGCAGGGCCAGGCTTGCCAGGATGCTCAGTACATAGAAGACGATGAAGGGCTTGGCCTTATCCCAGGGGATCAGGCCGAGGCTGTCATTGTCCGGCAGCAGGGCCCGGGCCAGGGCGTAGGCCGACGCCGCCAGGAAGACGATGAAGATCAGGCGGTTGATCTTGCGGGCGCGGAGGGACATCGAAACTCCTGGCTGGACGCTCGCACCTAGCCGGTCCCGTGCGGCTTGAAAATGGCCAAGCGGGGCCTTGGCCGCATCCCCTCGCAGAGTGCACGGCATCTGCACTCTTTTCCCTCTCCCCTTGCGGGAGAGGGTGGCGGCCGAAGGCCGTCGGGTGAGGGGTCGCGCCAACGAAAACCGCCGCGCCCAGCGGTCAGGCTGGACGCGGCGGAGGCTTCTGAGAGACCCCTCATCCGGCGGCTACGCCGCCACCTTCTCCCGCAAGGGGAGAAGGACAGGGCGATCAGAACGTCAGGGCGCGGGCTTCCTTGACGTGCGGCAGGGCCTGGATCCTGGCCAGCAGGGCCTCGTCCGGCGCCTGATCGACGCCAACCAGGGCGATGGCGTCTTCGTCGGCCGACAGGCGGCCCAGGTTGAAGGTGGCGATGTTGACGCCCGCCTCGCCCAGCAGCATGCCCAGCGCGCCGATGAAGCCCGGCTTGTCGAGGTTGTTGATATAGAGCATGGCCGGGGCGAAGCCGGCGTCCAGTTCCATGCCCTTGACCTCGACCATGCGCGGCGCGCCGGCGATCACCGTGCCGGCAAAGGCGCGCTTGCCCTTTTCGGTGGTGATGGTGATGCGCATCAGGCTGTCATAGGTGGGGCTGACCTCCTGGCGGCTCTCGGAGACGGTGATGCCGCGCTCCTTGGCCACGGCGGGCGCGGAGACCATGTTGATCTCGGCCAGCATCGGCTTGAGGATGCCGGCCAGGGCGGCCGAGGTCATCGGCTTGACGTTGAGGTTGGACACCTCGCCCTCATAGGCGATGTCGATCGCCAGAATGCCGAAGTCGACCATCTGGCCGGCCAGGGCGCCGATCTTCTCGGCCAGGGCCACGAAGGGCTTCAGCTTGGGGGCCTCCTCGGCGCTGACCGAGGGGCTGTTGAGAGCGTTGGTCACCGCGCCGGTCAGCAGATAGTCGCTCATCTGCTCGGCGACCTGCAGGGCGACGTTCTCCTGGGCCTCGTTGGTGCTGGCGCCCAGGTGGGGGGTGGCCACCACGCGGTCGGAGCCGAACAGCGGATTGGCCTTGGCCGGCTCCTCGGTGAAGACGTCGAAACCCGCGCCGCCCACATGGCCGCTGTCGAGCAGTTCGCGCAGGGCGACCTCATCGACCAAGCCGCCCCGGGCGCAATTGACGATCAGCACGCCCTTCTTGGTCTTCTTAAGCGCGTCGGCCGACAGGATGTTGCGGGTCTTGTCGGTCAGCGGGGTGTGCAGGGTGATGACGTCGGCGCGGGCCAGAAGCTCGTCCAACTCGACCTTCTCGACGCCCATCTCGACGGCGCGCTCGGGCGACAGGAAGGGGTCATAGGCCACGACCTTCATCTTCAGGCCCAAGGCGCGGTCGGCGACGATGCCGCCGATGTTGCCGGCGCCGATCAGGCCCAGGGTCTTGGCGTACAGCTCCACGCCCATGAAGCGGTTCTTTTCCCACTTGCCGGCCTGGGTGCTGGCGTCGGCCGCTGGCAGCTGGCGGGCCAGGGCGAACATCATGGCAATGGCGTGCTCGGCGGTGGTGATCGAGTTGCCGAACGGGGTGTTCATCACCACGATGCCGGCGGCGGTGGCGGCCGGGATGTTGACATTGTCGACGCCGATGCCGGCCCGGCCGATGACTTTCAGCTTCTTGGCGGCGGCGATGACCTCGGGGTCGGCCTTGGTGGCCGAGCGGACGGCCAGGCCGTCATAGTCGCCGATGATTTCCAGCAGCTCGGCCTTGGTGAGGCCGGTCTTGACGTCGGCCTGGACACCGCGGGCGGTGAAGATCGCGACGGCGGCGGGGGACAGGCTGTCGGCGATGAGGACGCGGGGAGCGGTCATGATTTGGAGTTCCTTGCGGAGAATTTGGTGGGGACCCTCCCCCCTCCGATCCTTCGGACCACCTTCCCCACAGGGAGAGGACTGATCTCGAAGTCCTCCCTCTGTGGGGGAGGTGTCGGCGCAGCCGACGGAGGGGGGAGTAGCGCTAGGTTAAGCGGCGGCCAACTCAGCCGAAACAGACGCAAAGGCCCAGTCGAGCCAGGGCGTCAGGGCCTCGACGTCGGAGGCCTCGACGGTGGCGCCGCACCAGATGCGCAGGCCGGCCGGGGCGTCGCGATAGCCGCCGATGTCGAGGGCGGCGCCCTCCTTCTCGAGCAGGCTGGCCAGCTTCTTGGCGAAGTCGGCCTGGGCGTCGTCCGACAGGGCGGCGATCGTGGGATCGACGACCTTGAGGCACACCGAGGTGTTGGAGCGGATGTCCGGCGTCGCCGCCAGGAACTCGACCCACGGGGTCTTGGCCACCCAGTCGGCCAGCACGGCCAGGTTCTGGTCGGCGCGGCCCTGCATGGCTTCCAGCCCGCCGATCGAGGCGGCCCATTTCAGGGCGTCCAGCGCATCCTCGACGCAGAGCATGGAGGGCGTGTTGATGGTCGCGCCCTCGAAGATGTCGGCGGCCAGCTTACCGCCCTTGGTCATGCGGAACAGCTTGGGCATCGGCCAACGCGGCGTGTAGCTCTCCAGGCGAGCGACGGCGCGGGGCGACAGGATCAGCACGCCGTGCGCGCCTTCGCCGCCCAGGGCCTTCTGCCAGGAGAAGGTCACGACATCCAGCTTGGTCCAGTCCAGGTCCTGGGCGAAGGCGGCGCTGGTGGCGTCGCAGATGGTGATGCCTTCCCGATCGGCCGAGATGAAGTCAGCGTTCGGAACGCGGACGCCCGAGGTGGTGCCGTTCCAGGTGAAGACCAGGTCCTTGGCCGGATCGACCTTGGAGATGTCGGGCAGCTGGCCGTAGGGGGCGTCGAGCACCTCGACGTCGGGCAGCTTCAACTGCTTGGTCACGTCGGTGACCCAGTCCTTGCCGAACGATTCGAAGGCCAGCAGTTGCACCGGGCGGGCGCCCAGCATCGACCACATGGCCATCTCGACGGCGCCGGTGTCGGAACCGGCAACGATGCCGATTAGAAAGTCGGCGGGCACTTCCAGCACTTCGCGCGTCTGATCGATAGCGGCTTTCAGGCGGCCCTTGCCCAGCTTGGAGCGGTGCGACCGGCCCAGGACAGCATTTCTGAGATTTTCGGGGGTCCAGCCGGGCCGTTTGGCGCAGGGGCCGGAAGAGAACTCGGGACGAGCCGGGCGGATCGCC
>JACMOF010000422.1 GCA_014378155.1 Caulobacter sp.
CCGACCCATTCCAAATCTCGTGAGCGTGAGGCGATTAAGCCTGCAGTTGGCCCGCCGACATCTTGCCCGAGCGGTTGTCGCGCTCGAGTTCGTAGGTGATCTTCTGACCTTCGTCCAGACCACGCAGACCGGCGCGTTCAACGGCCGAGATGTGCACGAAGACGTCAGCGCCGCCGTCGTCAGGTTGGATAAAGCCGAAGCCCTTGGTGCCGTTGAACCATTTCACGGTGCCGGTAGCCATAGTTCGTAGTCCTTGTAGTCAATATTCGTCGCCGGAGTCGTTCCGTTCGACGATCAAATTTCGTTGGGGATCGGTAGGCGCGTCCGGCGCTCTCACAAGGAGAGCATGGAAAAGCAGGCCGAACGGCAGCGAATTCGATAAGCCACCATGAAGCCCTGAGACGCGGACGGCAAGTGAATTCGTGACTCCACAGGAGTCCGAAATGAATCTCGTTGAATCCAAAATAGTTTTGGACCCCAAGCGTCGCCTTGAACGTTGATCTAAGTCTCTCGCGTCCGTGCGAGAATTTTATGATTTCAAGGAGTGTCCCATGACCCTGATCGAGCGGATCCCTCTGCTGAACGACCAGGAATTGGTCTCGCTTCTGGCCAATGCACGTCGCCTCGACATCGTCGGTACGCCGGCCCAGCGCCGCGGCGCGGCCGAAGTGTTGCCCGTGCTGGAACTGGAAGCCTCGAAGCGTCGTCAGGTCACCCTTGAAGCGGCGACCAAGAAGCGCTCGGCCACCACCGCCGCCAAGCGCAAGGCCGTGGCCGTCGAGGCCGCCGAAGCAGCCTAGGCTCCCGACCGAAATGACGCCTTGCATCCACTGTTCTTGAGAGTCACTCTCAACAATGGTGGAGCGCTTCGGAGGCGATCATGGTGTTTCGAACGGCCGGGGTAACGTGGCTGGCCTTGATGATGCAGGCGGAGCGCGCCCGCGCGGGCGCCACCCCCGACACCGAATGGCTGCTGGACGGCCCGACCGATCCCGATGTGGTCGAGGATGACGGTGGGGCGCTGCTGCTGGCGGCGGAATAATTCCTCCCCCTGTGGGGGGAGGTGTGGCCAAAGGCGACGGAGGGGGATGGATCGGCAGCTAGCCAAGTCCCTCGACGGCCCTGAAACTCCCCCCACCGACCGCTGCGCGATCGCCTCCCCCACAGGGGGAGGTCCGCCCTAGACCAGCGCCTTCCTTGCCGCTTCCCAATATTGAGCCCCGGTGATCAGCGTCACCACGGCGGCGACCCAGAGCAGGCCGTGGACACCCATGGCCGTGTAGCCGAACAGCACCTTGTCGTCGGGCAGGTTGAAGGCGCTCCATGAGACGATGACGATCTCGCCGGCGATGGCCACCAGTTGCAGCGTGGTCTTCCACTTGGCCAGCAAGGTGACCGGCAGCTTGATTCCCTTGCCAGCGCTCACTTCGCGCAGGGCGCTGACGGCGAATTCGCGAAACAGGATCAAGCCGGCCGGCAAGATGACCAGCGGATTGGGGCCCAGGGCCATCAGGCCCAGCAAGCCGCCGCAGACCAGGATCTTGTCGCCGATCGGATCAAGGATCGCGCCCCAGATGCTGACCGCGTCCAGCTTACGGGCCAGCCAGCCGTCGAAGAAGTCGGTGATGGCGGCGATCACGAACGCCCAAAACGCCCAGCGCTGCAGCGAATATTGCTGGGCCGTGCTCAGGCTATCGCCGATCCACGGCAGGCCGCCAGCGGCCGCGGCCAAGGCCACGAACATGAACAGGGCGATGACCAGGCGCGCCGAGGTCAGGATGTTGGGCAAGTTCTTCATGGTGGCGTTCTAACGCATGAGCGAGCGGAAGGGCTATGGGGAGCCGATTGCGCGTAATGATAGCAGATGATATCATTCGTCATGGCTCAGCTCTTGGTTCGCGAAGTGCCCCGTGACGTCGTCGAAGCGCTCAAGCGCCGGGCGGCCCTGAACGGTCGCAGCGCCGAAGCCGAGCATCGCTTGATTCTGGAGGCCGCGCTCAAGGCCGGCCGCGCCGCGTTTCGCGAACGCGCCGCCAGCCTTCGTGAAAAGACCGTCGGACGCATCGCGGGAGAATCCGCTGACCTGATCCGTGCCGACCGCGACGCTCGATGACCCTGGTCATCGACGCCTCCGTGGCGCTGAAATGGGTTCTGGATGAGCCAGGTCAGGCCGCCGCCGACGCCTTGCTGGAAGAAGACCTGATCGCGCCGTCGCTCTGGCTTTTGGAGGCGGCGAGCGCCTTGTGGCGGCGCGCGAGGCGGGGCGAGCTCCAAGCCGAGGAGGCCGCCGAGCATCTATCGGAATTGTTCAACGCGCCGGTGACCGCGATCCCGATCGAGGAAGATTTGCAAGCCGCTGCGGTGCTGGCTCAACGTCTGGGCCATGCCGTCTACGACTGTCTCTACCTGGCCTTGGCCGTGCGCGAGCGGACGCGGGTCGTCACGGCGGACCGCCGTTTCTGGACGGTGGTTCAGAAGGTCCCTGACCTGGCGTCCCACGTGCGCCTCCTCGAAAACTAAACTATTTTGGCATGGCCATGCCGCGTTGCGACGACAGCGAAGGACAGACCCCGCCAAGGCTGCTCGAAAAGGTGCGGTTTGGGGCGGTTTCTACCCAATCAGTTGACCTTGCGTTCTTATCGCGCTTAGCCCTCGCCGGCATCTAGGGAGACCCCATGGACGAGACCCAGCCACCCGGCGCCAATTCCTCTCGCCGCGTGCTGACCGCCAGTTTGGTCGGCACGGCGGTGGAGTTCTACGACTTCTACATCTACGCCACAGCCGCCTCGCTGGTGTTCGGCTCGCTGTTCTTCCCGTCCAAGTCGGCCAGCCTGCAGCAGATGGCGGCCTTCGCCAGCCTGGGCGTGGCGTTCCTGGCCCGGCCGATCGGCGCGGCAGTGTTCGGCCATTTCGGCGACCGGGTGGGACGCAAGTCGACCCTGGTGGCGTCGCTGATGTTGATGGGTGGCTCGACCCTGGCCATCGCCTTCTTGCCCACCTACGCCATGGCCGGCTGGCTGGCGCCCGTCCTGCTATGCCTGCTGCGGTTCGGACAGGGCTTTGGCCTGGGCGGCGAGTGGGGCGGGGCGGCCTTGCTCGCGGTCGAAAACGCGCCTCCGGGCTGGAGGGCGCGGTTCGGCATGTTCCCGCAGCTGGGCGCGCCGGTCGGCTTCATCGCGGCCAACGGATTGTTCCTGATCCTGGGCGTCATCCTGACGCCGCAGCAGTTCATGGCCTGGGGTTGGCGCCTGCCGTTCCTGGGCAGCGCCGCCCTGGTCGGGGTGGGGCTGTGGGTGCGGCTGAAGCTGACCGAGACCCCCGCCTTCGCCGCAGCCATCGCCCACGAGGCGCCGCCGGCCGTGCCGCTGGGCGAACTGCTGCGCGACCACTGGCGGGTCACCCTGTGCGGAACCCTGGCGGCCATCTGCTGCTTCGCCGTCTATTACTTGATGACCGCCTTCGCGCTGGGATATGGCGTCAACACCCTGGGCTACAGCCGCACCGCCATGCTGAGCGTGCAACTGGGGGCCATCCTGTTCATGGCCGCTGGCATCGTCGCGGCCGGCTACTGGGCCGACGCCAGCAGTCCGCGCCGGGTGCTGATGGCCGGCTGCGCCATGACCGTGGGGGTCGGGGCCCTGCTGCCGGCGATGCTGGGCTCCGGCTCGCTGCTGGTGATCTTCGCCTTCCTGGCCCTGGGCCTGCTGGTCATGGGCTTCGTCTATGGCCCGCTGGGGGCCTTCCTGCCCGACCTGTTCCCGGCCCGAGTGCGCTACACCGGCGCCTCGGCGGCGTTCAACATTGGCGGCATTCTTGGCGGCGGTCTGGCCCCAATGATCGCCCAGGCCCTGGCCGAGCGAGGCGGGCTAGCGCCGGTGGGGCTGTACCTGGCCGTCGCGGCGGCGTTGAGCTTCGGCGGGCTATGGGCGCTGAGGCCGAAGGCGGCGTAGAAGTCCTCCCCCTGCGGGAGAGATGTCGGCGAGGCCGACTGAGGGGGGAGTGATCGGATGTTCGCCAGGCCGGCGATCGGCTCCAAAACTCCCCCCACCGATCGCTGCGCGATCGCCTCCCCCATAGGGGGAGGACTTAAACCTATAGCCCGCCGAGATAGTCCAGCTTTCCGAGCGGCACGCCCTTGTGGCGCAGGATGCCGTAGGCGGTGGTGACGTGGAAGAAGACGTTGGGCAGCACGAAGCCCAGGGAGAAGTTCGTTGCCGTGAACGGAAACTCGCCATTGGGGAGCTTGAGCACCACTTGCGTCCCCTCCTTGCCGTCCATGGCCTCGCGCGGGGTGTTTTCCAGGAAGACGATGGTGGCGGCGATCCGGGCCTGGAGCTCGTCGAAGGTGGTCTCGGTGTCGGCCATGGC
>JACMOF010000005.1 GCA_014378155.1 Caulobacter sp.
CGGCTTTCCCGCCACCGACGACCTGACCGCCTGGCGCACCCTGTCGCCCCGAAGCACCACGGCGTCGCTGAGCGGCTCCCTGACCCGGCCGCTGGGCAAGACGTCGCTGGTGACGTTCACGGGCGGCTTCGACGATTCCAGTACGCTCACCTATCTGGGCCTGCCCGGGATCCGGGTGCTGACGCCGGGCGCAAACGCGTACTCGCCCTTCACGCAGGATGTTCAGCTGTACCGGTTCGTGGACGACTACGTCTCCATGACCCGAAAGGTCGACACTCAGAAGGCCACCCTAGGGGCGTCGGCCAATGGCCGGCTCAAGGACTGGCGCTGGAGCACGACCGCCGGATACGCCTACTCGAATAGCGAGACGCAGACCGGTCGCGGCGTGGACGCGGCTCTGTTCGCCGCTGGTGTCGCGGCCAACGATCCCAATCTCAACCCGTTCGGCAACATTCCATACGAACTGCTGTCGCGGGTGTCGCCCGATACCGCGCGCTCGATCTCGAACACCGCCAATGTCGAGGGGGTCCTGATCGGCAACCTGCTGCAGGTCCCGGCCGGCGGCGTGCAGACCACCTTCAAGGTCGGGGCCGACACCCAGACCCTGGATTCGCGCAGCACCCTCGGCGGCGTCGCGGTGCCGCGTGACATCTCGCGCACCACCGGCAATGTACAGGCCAGCCTGACCCTGCCGATCGCCGATCGCCAGCGCGGCGTGCTGCCGATGCTCGGCAACCTCTCGGCCAACGTGAACCTGCAGTATGAGCAGCTGTCCGACTTCGGCGGCCTATCCACCCTGGGCGCCGGGACCAATTGGACGCCGATCGATCCGATCAGTTTCATTGTCAGCTACACCGACGAGCACGGCGCACCGACCGCCTCACAGCTGAACGACCCGATCCTGTCGACCGCCAACGTCTCGATCTATGACTTCAGCACCGGCCAGACGGTGCTGGCCACCCGCATCGAAGGCGGGAATCCCGACCTCGACGCCGACAACCGCCAAGTGCTGAAGTTGGGCGTGAACCTCAAGCCGCTGAAGAAGACCGCCAAGACTCAGCTGACGGTAAGCGTCAACTACACGGCCACCAAGATCGAAGACTCGATCAACAATTTCCCGTCGATCACCGCCGACATCGTGTCAGCCTTCCCCAAGCGGGTGATCCGCGACGCCAGCGGCAAACTGATCGCGGTCGATGCGCGGCCGGTGAACTATGCCCGCTCCGAGCGCGGAGACCTGCGCTGGGGCTTCAACCTGTCGCGGCCCTTCGGCAAGCCGCGGCCAGACGTCGGCGGGCCGTTGGGCGGAGCCGGCGGGCCTCCTCCAGGCGGCGGGGAAGGCGGCGGCGGACGCGTCCCAGGGGGCGGAGCCTTTGGGGGTCCCGGCGGCGGAGGCGGCAGCGGGCGTTTCGGCGGGCGTCCGGGCCAGGGCCGACTGCAGGTCTCGCTCTACCACACCTGGAAACTGAAGGACGAGATCGAGATCCGCGACGGCCTGCCGATCATCGATCGCCTGAACGGCGGTTCGGGCTCAGGGCCCGAGCACGAAGTGCAACTTCAGGTCGGCTATTTCCAGAACGGCATGGGCGCGTTCCTGAACGGCAGCTGGCGCAGCGGCTATCGCCTGAACGGCGCGACCGCCAACCAGGACCTGTACTTCTCCGACCAGGCCAATTTCAGCCTCAACCTGTTCGCCGATCTGTCGTCGCAGCCCCAGCTGCTGCGGGCCCATCCGTGGCTGCGGGGCACGCGGGTGCAACTGCAGGCCCAGAACCTGTTCGACACCCGCCAGAGCGTGCGCGACGCCCTGGGCTTCACGCCGCAGGCCTATCAGGACGATTTCCGCGATCCGCTGGGCCGCACGGTCAGGATCAGCGTCCGCAAGCTGTTCGGACCGCAGCGCCCGCCGCAGCAGCCGGGACAGTCGAGCCCGCCGCTCGTCCCGCCGCCGGCGCGTTAGGCCAGAAACAACAAGAGGGGCGCGTCCAGCCGGACGCGCCCCTCTTTCGTCAATTCAGGCGGTGCGATCAGCCCCGGCCGCGATAGGGCGCCACGCCTTGGTCGGGCAGCCACAGGCCTTCCGGCGCCGGGCCCGTCTGCCAGAACACGTCGATGGGGATGCCGCCGCGCGGATACCAGTAGCCTCCGATGCGCAACCAGCGCGGAGCGGCGATCTCGACGATCTTGCGGCCGATCTTGACCGTACAGTCCTCGTGGAACGACCCGTGATTTCGGAAGCTGGTCAGATACAGCTTCAGCGACTTGCTCTCGATCAACCAGTCACCCGGCGCATAGTCGATCACCAGATGGGCGAAGTCGGGCTGGCCGGTCACCGGACATAGTGAGGTGAATTCCGGAACCACGAAACGCGCCAGATAGGTCACGTCGCTCTGCGGATTGGGTACGCGCTCGAGGACGGCCTGGTCGGGGCTGGCGGCGGGCTCGACCACTTGGCCAAGCTGGGTCACATGAAGTTCGGTCATGGCCGGCATTTAGGCCCGACGCCCGCGCGAGACAAGCGCGCGCGCTGTCGCTATCACTGAGCCAAACAGGTGTTGGGAAGAGGACGAGCCATGAGCGGACGCGATTTCGACGGTTTCACGGTGGTGGTGACCGGCGCCTCCACGGGCCTGGGCCGGGCCATCGCGGTCGAAACGGCGCGACGCGGCGCGGCCTTGGTCGTCGTCAATTTCGCCCGTAGTGCGCAGGAAGCCGAGGAGACCGCGCGGCTGATCACGGCTGAGGGCGGCAGGGCCGTGCTGGTTCAAGGTGACGTGGCGCAGGACACCGACTGCCGCAAGATCGCCGAGGCGGCGGCCAGCACGGGCCGCATCGACGCCTTGTTCAACAACGCCGGGATCACCAAGTTCGCGCCCAACCACGCCGACCTCGACGCGGTGAACGCCGAGGACTTCCTGAATCTCTACGCCGTCAACGTGGTGGGCGCCTTCCAGATGGTGCGCGCGGCTCGCTCGTTGCTGGAGGCCGCGCCGCAGCCGGGCGCGGTGGTCAACACGGCCTCGATCGCCGGCGTGGTCGGCAACGGATCCTCGGTGCCCTATGCCGCCTCCAAGGGCGCGCTGACGACCATGACCCTGTCGCTGGCTCGGGCGCTGGCGCCCCGCATCCGGGTCAATGCGATCTGCCCTGGCTTCATCGACACGCCATGGTTTGGAAAGGTCATGGACGACGACCGAGTCGATCGGCTGCGAGAGCGATCTGCGGCCGCCACGCCTTTGAAAGTGGCCTCGACCGCCGAGGACATCGCGGGCGCTGCGGTGTTCCTGGCCTCGCCCGCCTCGCGCCATGTCACCGGCGAAACCCTGCTGGTCGACGCCGGCCTGCACCTGGGCGGCGCGAGCCTAGCGATGCGTTAATGCCGCAGGTAAAGCGCAAACAAACAAATTCCCGACACTGTGGCGCCCGAAGGCGTTTCTGAAGCAAAAGCGTCACACTGCGCCCAAACTTTGCACCATGCGCATCGTTTGTGCTGGCGCTTTAGCCAGCGTGATTGCAACAAGGGCGCTGCCGACAACAACTCTCGTTGTGCTCAAATACGCTTGCAGGCGTCGAAGAACGACGAAGGCTCCAAAAAACCCTTCGTACGGCAAAACAGATAAGGGGATAGAACACATGAAATTTCTGAAAATCGCGCTGGTCGCCGCCGCCGCCTCCGTCGCCATGAGCGGCGCCGCCATGGCCGAAGAGCTGAAGCTGTCCGCCAACGTCGGCGTGGCCAGCGATTACATCTTCCGCGGCATCAGCAACACCAACAACAAGGGCCAAGTCTTTGGCGGCGTCGACGCCACCTACGGCATTGGCTACGCTGGCGTCTGGGCCTCGAACGTCGATTTCGGCACGCCGAACCCGGACGCAGAAATCGACGTCTATGCTGGCGTGAAGCCGGTGGTCGGCCCGGTCAGCCTGGACCTCGGCGTGATCTACTACGGCTACAGCAAGGACAAGAACGGCATCCCGGGTTCGTACAGCTACATCGAAACCAAGGCCGCCGCCTCGATCGCCGCCGGTCCCGCAACCCTCGGCGCCGCCTTCTACTACTCGCCAGAATTCCCGTCTAAGGGCGGCGAATCCTACTACGTCGAAGCCAACGGCTCCGCCCCGATCGGCGAAAAGCTGACCCTCAGCGGCGCCCTGGGCTACCAGACGGTTGACGCCAAGGGATACTTCTCGGGCGTCGACAACAACTACGTCACCTGGAACCTGGGCGTCTCGGCCGCGATCACCGATCACCTGACCGCCGACATCCGTTATTCGGACACCGACAGCCACGACTTCGGCAAGAGCCTGTACGGCTCGGCCCTGACCGTCGCCTTGAAGGCCGCGTTCTAAACCACGCTTCAAGCCTGACGAACGAGGCCGCCTCGACCTAGTCGAGGCGGCCTTTTTCATGCGTCAGGCCTGGGGCATTCCCTTGGGCGGCCGCATGAACAGCGCCGCCACGAACACCACCGCCGTCACCGCCGCGAATAGCTGGAAGGTTGGGGCGAAGGTTCCCAGACGGTCGCGCATATGGCCGCCGATCACCGGTCCTGCCGCCGACAGCGCACCCACCAGGCACGTCAGGGAGAACAGCTCGACATTGTTGCGCCGGCCAAAATAGTTGAGCAGCAACAGGCTGACGGCCAGGACGGTCAGGCCAAACCCCACCCCGACGCCCACCGCATAGAGCAGCAGCAGTGGCGGCGTCGCGGCTCGGGACAGGGCGAGCAGGCCGACCACCAGCAGACCCTGGGCGAACACCAGCAGCCACTTCGGGTCGACCCGGTCGCCAATGGTCCCGCCGCCCAGCCGTGCGCCGACCTGCATCAGGCCCTCAAGACTCAGCATGCCCGCCGCCACGCCCCCCGCCACGCCCAGCCCCGTGAGGTGGGCCTGGGTCAGGCTGGCGGCGGTGATCCCTGCCAGCAAATGACTGAAATAGGCCGCCAGCAGCACCAGGAACTGGGGCGTGCGCACGGCGTCGCGGACGCTCCATTCGTGGCCGGTGTGGTAGACCTTGCCCGGAAGGGTCCCTGCCCTGGCCTCGGCGTCCAGCACCGTGTCCAGCGCCGCGCCGGCCTGCTCCAGCCAGCGGGGCCCGCCCACGGCGACGGCGCAGACCAGCCCGACCACCCCGACCAGCGCCGCCTGCAGAGCCCAGTAGAGCCGCCAGTCGTCATGGGTCGCGCGCAGGATGGCGACCACCATCAGCGGCCCGGCCACCCCGCCCAGGGCGCCGAAGGTGAAGTAGATCCCGAACGGCAGGGCCCGCTGCTTGAAGATCGCCGACAGCACGTGAGTGCCGGGAATCAGGGCGGCCATCTGGAAGCCGATCCCACACAGCGCCGTCCCGAGGAAATAGATCGGCAGGGCATGGACCCTCGCCAGGCAGGCCAGGCCTCCGGCCATCACCGCCACGCCGGCCAGCACCGTTCCCCGCACCCCGATCCTACGGATCAGCAGGGCAGGCAGCCAGGACGACAGACCCGTGAACACGCCCAGGATCGAGAAGCCCGCGAAGGCCAGCTCCCAGCTCCAGCCCAGCTCCTGGACCATGGCCGGGATGACGATCCCCAGCGACGAATAGGTGGCCGCGGTAATCAGGAACAGCAGCAGGCTAAACGCCGCGACCAGCAGCCAGGGACGGACGTGGGGAGAGAGCCGCGAGAAGGTGAGCTCGGTCATCAGAACGTCCGCTTCAAGGTCACGCGCCATTCCCGCCCCTTGCCGGGCAGGGCTCCAAGATTGGCATAGGTGTCGGCGTCGGGGGTGAAATAGAGCGTGTCGAAGAGGTTCTCGACATTGAGTTCGGCCGTGTAGGGCCCATGCGACAGATAGGCCGAGGCGTTCACAACGGCGTAGGCGGGATAAGTCACCGCGTCCTGCACCGTGCCGGAGGTCTTGGTCACGTGGGTGACGCCCAGGGTGGCGCCTGCCGAGCCCCAGTCGTGAACGTCGCTGGTATAGGCGGCGTAGAGGCTGACCACCGAGTTTGGGATCAGGCTGTAGTCATAGTCCCCTGCCCGGCCCGGCAAGCCACTTGCCCCGCCGAACGACCAGATCACGTAGGAGCCGCCATAGGCCTGCGCCGCGGGCACGCCCGCCGTATAGGCCGGGATATATTGGAACGAGGTGTCGGGTCCCTCGACCGTCGTGTGCTGGGCGTTGCCGGTCGCCGTGAAGCTGAGATGGTTCGAGGCCAGCCAGCGCACCTCCACCTCGACGCCCTTGGCCCGTGTGCTCTGGACGATCGGCGTCAGGCCCGACAGCTGGGTGCGGTTTTGGCGATAGCCGGCCAGGGAACCGACCAGGGTTCCGTGCAGAAGGTGGACCTTCACCCCAGCCTCGGCCAGGTCGCCGCTCGACAGCCACGACCCATCGGCGACCAGGCCCGGGGCGAGGTCTCCAGCCTGGCTGACCTCCAGGGCCGAGGCCTTGGCGTAGCTGACATAGGGCATCAGGCCGATGGGAGTCTGATAGGTCAGGCTGGCGCTGTAGGTCGCCTTGCC
>JACMOF010000423.1 GCA_014378155.1 Caulobacter sp.
CCATGTTCAAAAACCTCCTCGCCAAGCTGAAGATCGACTCCTACATCCTGCTGCTGGTCAGCATGGTGATCCTGGCCTCGATCATCCCCGTGCGGGGCGAGGCCGCCGTGATCCTGGGCTGGGTGGTCAAGATCGCCATCGCCCTGCTGTTCTTCCTGCACGGCGCCAAGCTGTCGCGCGAGGCCGTGGTGGCGGGCATGACCCATTGGCGGCTGCACCTGCTCATCCTGGCCTTCACCTTCGTGCTGTTCCCGGTGCTGGGTCTGGCGATCAGCAAGTCGGGCGTTCTGTCCCCCACCCTGTCGACCGGCATGCTGTTCCTGTGCTGCCTGCCCTCCACCGTGCAGTCGTCGATCGCCTTCACCTCGATCGGCCGGGGCAATGTGGCCGCCGCCGTCTGCGCCGCCTCGGCCTCGAACCTGTTGGGCATATTCCTGACGCCGGTGCTGGTGGCCTTGCTGATCCATGCCCACGGGGACACCGGCGGCGGGCTGGACTCCATCGTCTCGATCGTCGTGCAACTGCTGTTGCCGTTCGTGGTCGGCCAACTGCTGCGACCGTGGGTGGGCCCGTGGATCGAACGGCACAAGGCCATCGTCGGCAAGGTGGATCGCGGTTCGATCCTGCTGGTCGTCTATTCGGCCTTCAGCGCGGCGGTGGTTGGCGGCATCTGGAAAATCGTGTCGATCCCAGAGCTGTTTCTGCTGCTGGCCGTCTGCGCGGTGCTTCTGGCCATCGTCATGGCCGCCACGGTGTTCGGCGCCAAGGCCCTGGGCTTTTCCAAGGCTGACGAAGTGGCCATCGTGTTTTGCGGCTCCAAGAAAAGCCTGGCCAGTGGCGTTCCGATGGCCGGCATCCTGTTTCCCGGCGCCACGGCCGGCATACTGGTGCTGCCGCTGATGATCTTCCACCAGATCCAGCTGATGGCCTGCTCGGTCATCGCCCAGCACTATGGCGCGCGACCGGCGGACGAGGCCTGACAGCGGTTCCAATCCGTCGCCTTAGCCACTAGAACCCGCTCATGAAGTCCGACTCCGCAACGCCGCTGGCCGGCCGCATCGCCCTCGTCACCGGCGCCACGCGCGGCATCGGCGAAGCCATCGCCGTCGGCCTGGCCAAGGCCGGCGCCCATGTCATCGCCCTGGGCCGCACCCAGGGCGCGTTGGAAGCCCTGGACGACACGATCTTCGCCGCCACCGGCGAACACGCCACGCTAGTCCCGCTGGACCTGCGCGAGGCCGATGGCCTGGACCAGCTGGCCGCGGCCCTTCAAGCGCGCTTCGGCAAGCTGGACATCCTGGTCGGCGCCGCCGGGGTGCTGGGCGCCCTGACGCCAGTGGGCCATCTGGACCCCAAGGGCTGGGACATGATCATGGCCACCAACCTGACCGCCAACTGGCGGCTGATCCGGGCCATGGACCCCTTGTTGCGCCGCGCCGACGCCGGCCGCGCGATCTTCATCACCAGCAGCGTCGCCAAGAGCCACCGCGCCTTCTGGGGCGGCTACGCGGCGTCCAAGGCCGGACTTGAGGCCATCGTCGGCTGCTACAACGACGAAATGGAGAACACCACGGTCCGCGCCCTCTGCGTCGATCCGGGCGCCATGCGCACCCGCATGCGGGCCGGCGCCTTCCCCGGCGAGGATCCACTTAGCGTGCCGGCCCCCGACACCCTCGCGCCGCTGATCGTCGAGCTGGCTCGCGCCGACCGGGAGCCGCCCAGGGGCGTCGTGGTGTTCAAGGCGCGCGGTCAGGAATCGGCCAGCATCGGATAAGGCGCGCTTTGCGAGACCCTTCACGCAACCTCAGGAGGGGCTTGCGCGTCTATGGGCGCTGGAGACTCGCAATGACGAATTGCCCTTCGCTGTCCGTCGCCCACCCATGAGCCAGACCTCATATGACGCCGTGATCGTCGGGGCGGGTCCGGCTGGCCTGACCGCGGCGCTCTACATGGCTCGGTTCCGCCGCCAGGTCCTGGTCATCGATGGCGGCGACAGCCGGGCCGCCTGGATCCCCGAGACCCACAATCATCCGGGCTTTCCCGAAGGCGTTTCCGGCCTGGATTTGCTGGAGTTGCAACGCCGGCATGCTGTGCGTTACGGGGCGCAGATCCGGTCGGGGACCGTGGACGCCCTCTCATCGACCGGCGAAGGCTTCAGCCTGTCGATTGACGGCGAAACCGTGCTGTCGCCCACCGTCCTGCTGGCATGCGGCGTCGAGGACAACGAGCCGGCCCTGCCTGGCGTCGAACGCGCCGTGCGCCAAACCTTGCTGCGCACCTGCCCCATCTGCGACGGCTTCGAAGTGATCGGCAAGCGCGTGGGCGTGATCGGCGGCGACGGCTTGGGCGCGCGGGAGGCCTTGTTCCTTCAAACCTATGCCGACCAACTTACCCTGATCCATGTGGGCGCGCCTGACGCCCTGACGGCGGACGAGCGTGATCAGTTGGCCCGCGCGGACATCACGATCGTCGAAACCCCGATCGAGAGCGTCGAACTGCAGATCGACCGCCCACGCGCCCTCTGCTTCTCCGACAGCGTTCGTCTGGAGTTCGACGCCCTCTACACCGCCTTGGGTATCACGCCGCGTACGGGCCTGGCCTTGGCGATCGGCGCCCACCACGACGAGTCGGGACGGCTGGTAGTCGATGAACACCAGCAAACCTCGATCCCCGGCCTTTACGCGGCTGGAGATATGGTGCGCGGCCTAAACCAGATCACCACGGCCCAAGGCGAGGCGTCGATCGCCGCGACGGCGATGCACAATCGTCTGAGAGGTTGCTGACGCGCTTGGTGATCGCCTCTATTCATCGGCCTTGCGGATCTCGCTGATCTCGCACCGGGCGTATTCGTTGGCCGCCAGGGTGTACTGGTTGAGCAGGCCCGTATAGCCGTTCACCGCGCCGATGAATTCGTCCATCGCGCGGTTTCGGACCTTCATGCTGGCATTGTAGCGATCGAGTTCGCCTTTCCGACAGGTGTGCGTGCCCTTGGCCTCATTAACGCAGGACGGCAGTTTCGGAATAGGCGGCAAGGT
Organism: Caulobacter sp.; assembly: GCA_014378155.1. Lineage (GTDB taxonomy): Bacteria > Pseudomonadota > Alphaproteobacteria > Caulobacterales > Caulobacteraceae > Caulobacter. The sequence goes on from JACMOF010000423.1 coordinate 3,036, forward strand.
GGGCCGGATGGTTTGCGGCGGCGTCGGCGCGCTGCAGATACGGCTGGAAAGCTTGGCGATCGGCGCCGCGCCAGCGACGGCGTCGGCCTGGTTCAGCGCGGCGGCGAACCCTACGGCGGCAAGAAACATGTAACCACTCCCCCTGACACGGCAACTATAGCCAAGCTGTCAGGGGAAGCGCCACCTGAAGTCGATCGCGATCGGCGATCGAGGAACGATTTTAGCGCCCCTTGGGCGGCGCCTTGTTGCCCCGCACGGTGCGCGAACCGGCCACCGGACGGCGCGGACCCGCCGCCTTGCCGCCAGCCGCCTTGAAGCCAACCTTGTAGCTCGGGGTCTCGGACTTCTTTTGGGCCTTGGGGCCCAGCTTCTTGACCGACTTGACCGCCGCCTTGCCGGGCTCGACCGCAGGCGCGGCCTTGGTCGGAACGATTGGCTTGGCGGTTCTGGTCACGGTGGGCCCAGCCTTCCTGGCGATCCGGACGGCCGCTTTGGTCGGGGTGGCCTCCTGATGGCCAGGCTCGAACTCGACGCCGGCCGCGGCCGCCGCAGCCTCGGCCAGGCGGACCGACTTCTTGACGGTGTTGCGCGACGCCTTGATGCGTTCGGCCTCGCGCTCCTTGCGTTCGAACTCGCGCTTGCCCTTGCCGGAGTGGCCCTTGGCCTCGCCCTCGGCATAGGGATTGGCCCCTGACTTGATGGTGATGCGCAGCGGCACGCCGGGCAGGTCGAAGCTTTCGCGCAGGCTGTTGATCAGATAGCGCCGATACTGTTCGGGCATCTGGTCGGCGCGGCTGGAGAACAGCACAAAGGTGGGCGGGCGCGCCTTGATCTGGGCCATGTATTTCGGCTTGATCCGCTTGCCGCCGACGCTGGGCGGCGGGTGACGCTGCATGGCCATCTGCAGCCAGTCGTTGAGGTCGCGGGTCTTGACCTTGGTCGACCAATCCTTGTGGCTCTTCAGCACGGCCGGCATCAGCTTTTCGACGCCCTTGCCGGTCTCGCCCGACAGGGCCACCACCGGCGTGCCGCGCAGCTGGGGCAGCATGCGTTCGGCGTGTTCGACGAAGCCCTTCAGAGTGGCGGCCTGGTCCTCGACCAGATCCCACTTGGCCAGCACGAAGACGACGCAGCGCCCTTCCCGCTCGGCCAGGTCGGCGATCTGCAGGTCCTGGGTCTCGAAGGGGTGGGTGGCGTCCATGATCAACAGGACGACCTCGGCGAAGGTGATCGAGCGGATGGTGTCGCCGGTCGAGAGCTTTTCCAGCTTCTCGTTGACCTTGGCCTTCTTGCGCAGGCCGGCGGTGTCGACGAGACGGACCTTGCGGCCGCCCCAGTCCCAATCCACCGAGATGGAGTCGCGGGTGATCCCGGCCTCGGGGCCGGTCAACAGCCGCTGCTCGCCGATCAGGCGGTTGATCAGGGTCGACTTGCCGGCGTTGGGACGGCCGACGATGGCGATCTTGATCGGCTTGTCGTCGCCCAGTTCCTCGTGCTCGCCCTGCAGTTCCTCGGGGGCGATGGCGATCAGGGCGGCATAGAGCTCGGCCATGCCTTCGCCATGCTCGCCCGAGATCTGGATCGGCTCGCCCAGGCCCAGGCTGTTGGCCTCAGCCGCGCCGTGGTCGCCGGCCTTGCCCTCGGACTTGTTGGCCGCGACCAGCACCGGCTTGTTCCGCTTGCGCAGGATCTCGGCGAAGGTCTTGTCCAGCGGCGTCAGGCCCTCGCGGGCGTCGAACACCAGCAGAGAGACGTCGGCCTCGTCGATCGCCAGCTCGGTTTGGGCGCGCATCCGCGCCTCCAGGCTCTCGTCGGTGACATCCTCGAAGCCGGCGGTGTCGATCAGCTCGAGGTCCAGGTCGCCAAGGCGTCCGTGGGCGAACCGGCGGTCGCGGGTGACGCCGGGCTGGTCATCGACCAGGGCCAGCTTGCGGCCGGCCAGACGGTTGAACAGGGTCGACTTGCCCACATTGGGGCGGCCGACGATGGCGAGTTTCAAAGGCATGGAGTGTGATTAGTCGATTTCGGGGACAAAAGCGACAAACCCGGACTGGTAAGCACCAGCCCGGGTTCGCGCAGCTTGAATTGTGGTTTCGGGCGACGCCCGAAACGTCTAGCGGATAGCGATCAGATTGGCTTCGTCGGTCGCCAGATAGACGGCGTCGCCCATGGCGATCGGACCCAGCAGCACCGATTGGCCGATCTTCAGGGTCTTCAGCGTCTCGCCGGTCTTGGGGTTCAACGCCACGGCCTCGCCCTCGCTCGACACGGTGATCAGGCGGCCCGACGCGAGGATCGGCGTCGACCACAGCAGCGGATGCTTGGCGCGCTTCTTCTTTTGCCGCTTGGACAGCTTGTCGGTGTTGTTGAGGTCGCGGATCCAATAGACTTGGCCGGCTTCCCGCGACACGCAGATCACCTGTCCGGCCTTGTCGACCACGAAGACCACGTCGCCGGCCGCCCAGGGGGTGGTGATGGCGGTTACGGGCAGGGTCCAGCGGGCTTGGCCGGTGCGAAGGTCGGTGGCGGCGAAGACGCCCGAATGGCTGACGGCGAAGACGTCGCCCTTGAAGATCACCGGACGACCGGCGATGTCGCGGATTTCCGACAGGGCGTTGGTGCGGCTGGCGCGGCTCAGCGCCTCGCTCCACAGGTCGTTGCCGTTGGTCGTGCGCAGGGCCACCAGTTCGCCCGAGGCGAAGCCAGCCACGACGGTGTCGCCGCTGACCGCCGGGCTCGAGGCGGACAGGATCCGGGCCGGTTCGATCAGGGCTTGATAGGTCCAGCCCGGCGCGCCGTCGGCGGCATTGAAGGTCAGGAGCTCGTTGTCGGTCGAGGTAACGAACACCCGGCCGTCAGAGACGGTCGGCGCCGAGTGGACAGGAGTGCTGGTTTCCTGGCGCCAGCCCTCGGCGCCGCTCGCGGCGTCTAGTTGGGCCACGAAGCGGAAGCCGGACGAGACGTAGAGCTCCCCGCCGGCATAGGCGACGCCGCCGCCAAAGCCGGTGCGATCGCCCGGGCCGCCGAAGCCGAACATGCCGCGCTTCTTGCCGGGCGCCTTGGCCGGACGCAGGTCCTTGCGCCAGACGGTCGCGCCGCTGCGGGCGTCCATGGCCACCACGGTGGCCTCGCCGTCCATCACGAAGATCTTGCCGTCGGCGGCCACGGGCGGCGCGGTGACGTGGAATTTCCTGTTGGCCTTCTGGCCAAAACCCTTGCGCCAGGCAATGTCGAAATTGGCTGCGGCGGCCACGTGTTCGACCGACTGCTCGGCGTTGCCGCCCGGCAGGGGCCAGTCGGTCTGTACCGTTGCTTCGGGCAGGAAGAAGTCCGAGCCCTTCAGCGCTTCGGCCGGCTCGACCTTCTGGTCGAAGGCGATGACCGAAATCCGTTGACCTTGGGTGGCCAGGGTCTTGTTGGCCTCCTTCTTGTCGAACGGATTGATCTTGGAGATCGTCGAGCAGCCGGCGACCGACACCGCAGTCGTCAGCAGCGCGGCGAGAAGCAGGGAACGCTTTGAAGTCATGGTGCGGCGGCTCATTGGGCGGAATTGAGGGCGGCGGGAAGGCCGGCGGGCGGCGCCTGCAGGGCCGACGGCGGCAAGGCCTTGGCGGCCTTGACGACGGCGGCGAGATTCTTGGCCGAACCGGAATCGATCATCGCGATCGCGCCTTGGGCGCGCTGGCGGACCTCGTCCGACGGGTTGTCCAGCGAGTTGGAAAGCACGCTGAAGTCAGCCCGCGCGCCGGCCAGATCACCAGCCTGCAGCTTGGCGAACGCCAGCGCTTCCTTCGCCTGAACGCGATAGGGACTCTTCTCGCCCATCAACGGGGTCAGCCTCGCCTCGACATCCTTGTAGGAAGCCGTGTCGAGGAGCGCCAAGGCGGAATTGAGGCCGGCCAGGTCGGCCAGGATGGGATTGGTCGCAAGCTTGGCCGCCTGGTCGAAATAGACCACCGCTTCGGGGGTCTTGTTCTCTTCGAGGCGCGCCCCGCCCATCTCGATCAGGGCCAGGGTCTTGTAAACGGCCGGGCCGGTCTTGGAGATCGCCTCGAAGGCCGGGAACGCCTTGACCGGGCCGATCTTTTGCTCGCTCTCCAGCGCCGCCTGGTAGGCTTCTGAAGCCTTGGCGATCTGGCCTTCCTGATAATGGGTCCAGCCCCACCAGGCGCCAACGGCGAGAATCGCCACGGCCGCCAGTACGCCCAACCAAGGCAGCGACTTCAGCGCGAGGGACTTGTAGCGGTCGGAGCGCAGTTGCTCTTCGACCTCGTCAAACACATCGACCACGAACGAGGCTCCGATAGGGGCGAGAACTGCGCCCGGTGGCGGCAACGCCGGATTGCTCCGAGATTGACGCCATAGATGAAAACCAAAGGCGAGCGGGCTCGCCGAGGCGGCGAACCTATAGCGTGTCTGGGTCAGCCGCAACGGGGCGGAGCGGCCTCAACGAGACAAGCGGCCCTAGCCCTTCTTGGCGTAGTAAGTCTCGGCCTCGCCCGGGAAGGTGCGGGCCTTGACGTCGCGCGCGTAGTCGGCGGCGGCCTGCTGGATCTGGTTCTTCAGGTCGGCGTAGCGCCGCACGAACTTCGGCGTCCAGTCGAACAGGCCCAGCATGTCGTCGGTGACCAGGATCTGGCCGTCGCACCCCGCCGAGGCCCCGATGCCGATGGTTGGTGGGGCGATGGCGGCGGTGATCTCGCGAGCCAGGTTTTCGGCGACCCCCTCGACGACCACGGCGAAGGCCCCGGCTTCGGCGGTCGCGCGAGCTTCTTCGAGCACGACGGCCCGGCCGGCCTCGTCCTTGCCCTTGGCCTTGAAGCCGCCATCGACCAGCACCGCCTGCGGGCGCAGGCCGACATGGCCCATGACCGGGATCCCGCGCCGCACCAGATAGGCGATGGTCTCGGGCACCGTAGGGCCACTCTCGACCTTCACCGCCTGGCAGCCGGTTTCCTTCATCAGCCGCACGGCGTTGGCATAGGCCTCTTCGGGCGGGCCCTCGTACGAGCCGAAGGGCATGTCGACGACCACCATCGCCTTGCGTGAGCCACGCATCACCGCCTGGCCGTGCAGGATCATCATTTCCATGGTGACGCCGACGGTGTTGGGCAGGCCGTGCACCACCATGCCCAGCGAGTCGCCCACCAGCAGCACGTCGCAAGCGTCGTCCAGGGCAGCGGCCACCGGCGCGGTGTAGGCCGTCAGGCAAACCAGAGGCTCGCCCCCCTTGCGGGCGGTGATGTCAGGGGCCGCCAGGCGACGGATCTTTTCTTCACGATGAGCGGACAAGGTGAGCCCTCCTGGAAAAAGCGTGCGCCGTTTTCCGCCAGATCGTTCCGCACCGCAACATGATCGATGAAAAAGGCGGGTTTAAACCTCGTCCACCAGCCGGGTCACCACGAAGGCCAGCGCCAGGGCCGCCAGCACCGCCGCCAGCCAGATGGTCTCGGTGCTGCCCATCGAGAAGAACTGGTCGTAGCGGGCCACCACCTTGCCCAGGCCCAGGTCGAGCTGCTGAGCGCCGTCGCGCGAGACGTTTGAGAACTCCTCGGCGAAACGGCTACCGATCAACTGCACGGCCACCGCCAAACCGGCGACAACGCCAGTCGCGCCGATCACCGCGCGGCGCAGGGCCCAGCCGCGATCCAGCTTGTCGGTGACGCGCTGGGTGAACTGTTCGGAATCGCGGAACACGGGCGGCTGGCCATAGAGCCGCGAAAGTTGGGTTTCGAAATCGAGGTCAGCCAAGGTTTTCCCTCCTCGCGGAGTCGTTCGAGACGCGTCCCGATGGCGAGGCCATTCGGGTCCTGAGTTTATCCAGACCACGTTTGACATGGGATTTGACCGTCCCCAGGGGGATATTCAAGAGCTCTGCGGCCTCGGTGTGCGACCAATCGGCTCCGTAGCAGAGGGATACGCACAGGCGCTCGGCGTGCGACAGGATCTTGAGCGCCTCGTCCAGATCCATACGGTCGGCCGTCGCCCCGGGGCCGTCCAACGCGATCGGCGCGGAGTCCTCGGCGGTCTCGGTCAGCACGAACCGCGAGTCCCGCTTGACCCGGCGCAGATAGAGCCGGGCGGCGGTCTTCTTGATCCACCCGCCAAAGGACCCCTCGCCGCGATAGTCGGCGATCTGCTCAAACCCGACCAGGAAGGCGTCCTGGGCGATGTCGTCAGCCGTGGCGGAGTCCGCGCCCAGCCGGCGCAGCAGGCCCCGCACGGCCGAGCCGTGGCGACGCACCA
>JACMOF010000424.1 GCA_014378155.1 Caulobacter sp.
GTCCGGCGCGTGGTCCGGCCGTCCTGCACCGAGACGATCTCGCACGACTCGGTCGCGAATTCGGCGATGCGCTGACGGCAGGCCCCGCAGGGCTGGACCACGGCGTTTGAGCCAGAGGCGATCAGCACCGTGGCGATCCCGCGCCCGCCGGCCGTGACCATCGCCCCGATCGCCGCCTGCTCGGCGCAGGTGCCCGAGGGATAGGCGGCGTTCTCGACATTGACCCCAAGATGGGCGACCCCGTCCGCGTCGATCACCGCTGCGGCGACCGTGAAGTTCGAGTATCGGGCATAGGCCTTTCCCAGCAAAGCTGGCAGGCTCGCCGCCAGGTCATCCTCGGAAATGGGAATTTCGCGCGCGCTCATGCCAAGAATCTGCCTCTCCGGCAGGCCGCGCCGGGCGGAGAGGCAATCAGTCGCGGGGCTGTCGCGCAAGCCTGTTCTCGCGGGCAGGCGTCAGGCCTCTCCGGGCGCCCTGGCGACAATCGAAAGGGCGTGGACGGGCCCTGCCAATTCGTCGGCCAGGGCCTGGTGAATCAGCCGCTGGCGGATCACGCGGCCCTTGCCGGCAAAGGCTTCCGCCTCGATCACGAGGTTGAAATGGCTCTCCCCGCCTTCCCGGTGGCCGGCGTGACCTTGGTGGCGGTCGCTATCGTCCACCACTTCCAGCCGCGTGGGGGCGAAAGCGGTGGTCAATTTCGCGGCGATGGTGTCTGCGACGGCGCCCATGAGCGTCTTCCTTGCATGTCAATCCTTGAACAGAAATAGCTCCGGCTTACTCTAAGCGCCATGAGCGCCGAGTTTGAATATCGCCCCAAGTTTTTTGACATCCGCGTCCGCCCGCCGAAAACGGCCGCGGAGAAGGCGCGTGAGAACGACGTCTTCGCCCTGAAACCGGGCGAAGTGCGTTGCGATCACCCCGAGTGCAGCCTGGCCGCCACCTCCAAGGCGCCCAAGTCGCGCGACATGCCGGGCGCCTATTATAATTTCTGCCTCAAGCATGCGGCCGAATATAACAAGAACTGGAACTTCTACGCCGGCATGAGCGAGGGGCAGATTCGCTCGCAGCAGGAGCTGGAGAAGATGACCGGCGGCCGACCGACCTGGTCGATGAAGGCCGACCGGGGCTCGCGCGAGGCCGCCGCCGCCGCCGCCCGCGACGCCCGCCACATCGCCGACCCCTTCGGCCTGTTCCGCGCCGAGAAGCGCAAGGCCGAGTCCGCCACCGTCAGCCGTAACCTTGGCAAGCTGGAACGCCAGGCCCTGGCTGACCTCGACCTGGAGGCCGGCGCCGACGGCCCGGCCATCCGCGCCGCCTACAAGGACCTCCTCAAGCGCTGCCACCCCGACATGAACGGCGGCGACCGCAGCGCCGAGCACAAGCTCCAACGGGTGATCAAGGCTTACAAGACCCTGCAGAAATCGGGGATGACGGGGTAAGGCAAGGCGTCTTCCCCGGAGGCCTTCGCCCAGGCTGGTCCGGCCTGAGGTCAGGAAATCGGCTCGCCCCGCTCCGGCGACCCATCCAGGCGCCGACCCACCCGCCGCTCCCAGGCCCAGGCCGCCAGCCAGCAGGTCATGGCCCAGGCCGCGCCCATGCTCCAGCCGGCCAGAACGTCGCTGGTCCAGTGGACGCCCAGATAGATCCGCGAGGCGCCCACCAGCAGGCTGACCAGCACTGCGGAGCCGATCGCCATCACCTTGACCCGACGCCTGGTCGAAAACCGCGCCGCCAGGGTGCCCAAGGTCAGGAACACCACGGCGGACAGCATGGCGTGGCCGGACGGATAGCTGGGATTGGAGGCCTCCACCGCGCGGTAGACTAGGTCCGGCCGCTCGCGCAGGAAGGCATATTTCAGCGCCTGGCTAATCTCGACCCCGCCGACCGCGCCCGTCAGCAGCACCAGCGCAGCGCTCCAGCGGCGCAGGCTGAGCAGCAGGCCCAGCGCCAGCAGCACGA
>JACMOF010000425.1 GCA_014378155.1 Caulobacter sp.
ACATTGAACGACCCGAGAAACTGACAACGGCGTGAGGAGTTCTAGCTCGCATAAGTCGCATTCCAGTCATACCCATGTCGTCAAGTTGTGAGAATGCGAGCCTATAAGATGTGTCGACGCTACCCCCACCCAGGGCGAATGCCGGCCTGATCCCGCAACTTCGGGGCCCCGTCCAACCGCTCGAAGATCCGCTCGTTCGCGCCTCGATGGGCGCACCCCAAGTGGTTTTGCGTAAGGAGCTCCCGATGGCTCTGCTGATTTCCGTGACGCCGGCCGAGCAGGGCTGGTCTGTCCGTTCCGAAGCCCTCGAGGCCGACCTCACCTTCGAGCGCGGCGGTCGCGCCGAGGCCGCCGCCCGCGATCTCGCCAATCGCGTCGCCGCTTCTGGCCGCTCCGCCGAGGTGAGAGTGTTCCTGCGCGACGGCGCCGAGGCCGGGCGTTTCCTGCATCCCGCGCGGGCGTGGGCGAGCTAGAGCCTTTTTCGAGCGAAGTGGTTCCTGTTCGCGCGAAGAAAAATGTGTCAAAACAAAAGATTAGAGCTCACGGCCTGACGCAGTCAGGTCGGAAAATGCTCTAGAAAGGGTTCGGCCAGGGCCTCTACAGCCAGCCGTTCTTCTTGAACCGCACATAGAGCACGCCGATGATCGAGGTGATGCCAATTATCACCGCCGGGTAGCCCCAAACCCACCGCAGTTCGGGCATGTGCTCGAAGTTCATGCCGTATACGCCGGCGATCGCCGTCGGCACAGCCAGGATGGCGGCCCAGGCGGCGAGCTTGCGGGTGATGGCGCCCTGGCGCTGCTGTTCCAGCAGGGATGCGGCCTCGAACACCGAGGTGATCACCTCGCGCAAGGCATCCACCATGTTCTCGACCTTCTGCGTGTGATCGTGCACGTCGCGGAAATAGGGTCGCACGTCGCTATCCAGACAGGGTGTCTCCAGGTGCTCCAGGCGACCGCTGACCTCGGCCATGGGACTTAGCACCCGTTTAAAGCGGATCAGGTCGCGACGAAGGTGGAACAGGCGCTTGACCTCCGCGTGGCTGAGGAAGGTCTCGAGCGTGCGGCGCTCGATGTCGAGCACCTCGTCCTCCAGCGCCTCGATGATTGGCAGATAGCCATCGACCACGAAGTCCAGCACCGCGTGCAGCACGTAGTCCGAGCCCTTGGCCAGCAGGTCGGGCGAGGCTTCCAACTGCTGGCGCAGGTCGCTATGGGCCCGCGCCGATCCGTGGCGGACGGTGATGATGTGGCCCTGCCCGACGAAGATCGCCGTTTCGCCGTAGCAGATCTTGTCCTCGACCAGTTGGGCGGTTCGCGCCACCACGAACAACTCCCGGCCATAGACCTCGACCTTGGGCGACTGGTGAGCGTTGAGAGCGTCCTCGACCGCCAGCGGATGCAGCTTGAAGCGGGTCGCCAACCGGCTCATCTCGGCCTCACTGGGATCGTAGAGGCCAATCCACACGAACTCGCCAAGCTTGGTGACCAGGGCTTGCGGGTCGTCCAGCGACACTTCGCGTTTCCGGACGCCGTCCTTGTAGATGTAGGCCGCGACGACGCTCATGCGGGGGTGCTCTCCTGAAGGGCGACAGCGACGCTCAAAGACTCAGCGCCAACGCTTCGGCTTTCAACCAGTTCATGTAGGCTCTCGCCATCGCAATCGGTCGAGGGCATGATGGTTGCGGTAACATGGGCCGCGCCAATAGCGGCCTTCAGGGGGAAGATGCGATGGGCAGCGACACCACGGCGACGAACGCCGGCAAACCGGCCAAGGGCGCCAAGGATGGCCGTCCCGTCGGGCGCAAGGACGCCCTGGTCATCGGGGCGGCCTCGGTGGGCACGGTGTTTGAATGGTATGACTTCTACCTCTACGGCTCGCTCGCCACCTACATCACCAAGCATTTCTTCTCGGGGGTCAACGAGACCACGGGCTACATCTTCGCCCTGCTGGCCTTCGCGGCGGGCTTCGCGGTGCGGCCGTTCGGAGCGCTGGTGTTCGGGCGGCTGGGCGATCTGTGGGGGCGCAAGAACACCTTCCTGGTCACCATGCTGCTGATGGGCCTGTCGACCTTCGTGGTCGGGCTGCTGCCCAGCTACGCGCAGATCGGCATCGCGGCGCCTATCGCCCTGGTCGTCATGCGCCTGGTCCAAGGCCTGGCGCTCGGCGGTGAATATGGCGGGGCGGCGACCTATGTGGCCGAGCATGCGCCCGCCGGACGGCGCGGCCTCTACACAAGCTTCATCCAGGTGACCGCCACCTTCGGCCTGTTCCTCAGCCTGGTGGTCATACTGCTGACCCGCAACGCGTTGGGCGATGACAACTTCCAGGCCTTCGGCTGGCGCATCCCGTTCCTGATCTCGGTGCTGCTGCTGGGCGTTTCGCTATGGATCCGCCTGCAATTGGCCGAAAGCCCATCGTTTCAGAAGATGGTCGACGAGGGCAAGGGCAGCAAGAAGCCCCTGGCCGACTCGTTCGCCAAGTGGGGCAATCTGAAGATCGTCATTCTCGCCCTGGTCGGTCTGACGATGGGGCAAGCGGTTGTCTGGTACACCGGCCAGTTCTACGCCCTGTTCTTCCTGGAGAAGATGCTCAAGGTCGATGGCGGCACGACCAACCTGCTGGTGGCCATCGCCCTGCTGATCGGCACGCCGTTCTTCGTGTTTTTCGGCTGGCTGTCGGACAAGATCGGCCGCAAGCCGATCATCATGCTGGGCTGCGTCCTGGCGGCCCTGACCTATTTCCCGCTGTTCAAGACCCTGACCACGGCGGCCAATCCGCAACTGGCGGCGGCGGTGGCTAGCGCGCCGGTGACCGTGGTCGCTGACCCGGCCGACTGCTCGTTCCAGTTCGACCCGGTCGGCAAGACCGTATTCAACCGCTCCTGTGACCTGGCCAAATCCTACCTGGCCAAGGCCGGCGTCACCTACGCCAACCAAGCCGCCCCGGCCGGCGCGGTCACCCAGGTGCGGATCGGCCCGGCGGTGCTCGCCTCGTTCCCGGGCCAGACCCTCGACAAGGCCGCCTTCAAGGCCCGCAAGACCGCCTGGGAGAAAGAGCTAGGTGCGACGCTGAAGGCCGCCGGCTATCCGGCCAAGGCTGACGACGCCCTGATGAACAAGCCCCTGGTGGTCGGCGTGCTGGCGATCCTGGTTCTGTACGTGACCATGGTCTACGGCCCGATCGCCGCCGTGCTGGTCGAACTTTTCCCAACCAACATCCGCTACACCTCGATGAGCCTGCCCTACCATATCGGCAACGGCTGGTTCGGCGGCTTCCTGCCGACCACGGCCTTCGCCATGGTCGCCGCCACGGGCAATATCTACTACGGCCTATGGTATCCGATCGTCGTCGCCGGACTCACCGCGGTGATCGGCACGCTGTTCCTCAAGGAAACCAAGGACGTCGATATCGAAGCGTAGCAAGGGGGGCGGACGGCCCCTCACGCGCCGCTCAACAAGCCGTCGATGTGACTGGCCTGGGCGGTCTCGCGGCGCGCTGCGGCTGAAGACCATGTCGGCGACCCGGGCTCGGCTGCTGGCGGCCGCCAGTCGGCCCACCACGGTGACCCAGGTGGCGCTAGATCATGGGTTCTGGGAACTGGGGCGCTTCGCCGGCGCCTATCGCGGCATGTTCGGGGAGGCCCCGTCGGAGGCCCCGTCGGAGACCCCTCGCCGGGCCGGCGGCGGCCTTATATTACAAGTACCTGCTGCGCGGGCTGGTGATCAACCGGCCCAGTCAGGTCTGGTGCTCGGACATTACGTACATCCCGATTCGCCGGGGCTTCCTGTATTAGAGCATTTCCGGACCTGACTGCGTCATGCCGTGAGCTCTAATCTTCTGTTTTGACGCATTTTTCTTCACGCGAACCGGAACCACTTCGCTCGAAAAATGCTCTAGTGGCGGTGATGGACTGGGCGATGAGGAAGGTGCTGTCCTGGCGGCTCTCCAACAGCATGGACGCCGAGTTCTGCATCCAGGCTCTGGGGCAGGCCTTGGCCCGTTACGGGCCGCCAGAGATCTTCCACACCGACCAGGGCAGCCCGTTTACCTCGCCCCGCTTCGTCGACGTGCTGAAGGACGCCGGCGTGCGGGTCTCCATGGACGGCCGCGGCCGCTGGATGGACAATGTCTTCATCGAGCGGCTCTGGCGCAGCCTCAAATACGAGTGCGTCTACATCCATGCCTTCGAGACCGGATCGGAGCTGCGGGCCGGCCTGACCAAGT
>JACMOF010000426.1 GCA_014378155.1 Caulobacter sp.
ACCACCTTGCGCAGGATCTTGACGTCGAAGCCGTTGCCCTTGGCCTCGGCATAGACCTCCTTGATCTGCTCGGCGATCTCGCCCTTCTCGGTCTCGAGGCGCTCGATCCGATCGATGATGCTTTTCAGCTGGCCTTGGGCGGTGGAGTTCAGGACGTCTGAATGGGCGGCGTCGTCGGCCATGGTCGTCTCGCATGTGTCGGAGGGCGGAAAGGCCGGGAACCTAGTGGCAACGGGCCGCGAGTGGAAGGCGGATTCAGCGGCCCTCGACACGTCCGCGCGAGACTTCCGCCAAGGCGGCCAGGTCGGGGGTTTCGCCCCCACCCGCCAGCAAGGCCTCCAGCCCGCCCTCGACCAGGTCGGCCAGCGGCAGGGACAGACCCTTGTCCGCGCCCGCGGCCTGGGCCAGGCGCACGTCCTTCAGCGCCAGGTCGGCGGCGAAGCCTGGTGGGTGGTAGCGCCCCTCGGCGATCATGCCGCCATAGATCTTGTAGATCGGGGCGGCGAAGAGGGTGCTGGTCAGGACCTCCAGCAGATCGGCGGCCGGCACGCCGTGCGCCGCGCCCAGGGCGGTGGCCTCGCCCATGGCTTCGACGGCGGCGACGATCATCAGGTTGCCGGCGATCTTGACGGCGTTGGCGCGAACCGGATCCTCGCCCATCGGCCAGACCTTGGCCGCCAGGGCTCCCAGCACCGGCAGGGCGTGGGCCACGGCGTCGGGCGCGCCGGCCGCCAGCACGTTCAGCCCGCCGGCCCGCGCCACCGGCGGGCGGCCAAACACCGGGGCGGCCACGTAGCCCAGGCCCAGCGCGGCGTGCCGGTCGGCCAGTTCGCGTGCGAAGGCCGTGGAGATGGTGGCCAGGTTGACGTGCGTCAAACCAGGCCTGGCGCGCGGCAGGGCGTCCAGCAGCACCTCACGGATCGCCTGGTCATGAGCCAGCATCGACAGGACCATGTCGCCCTGCAGCGCCTCCTCGATCGTTTCGGCGACCTTGGCGCCCGAGGCGGCCAAGTGCGTCGCCGGGCCGGGCGAGCGGTTCCACACCGTTACGGCGTGGCCCTTCTCCAGCAGGTTCTCCACCATGGCCCTACCCATGGCCCCCAGGCCGATGAAACCGATGTCCATGGGAAGCTCCTGTCTTCCTTCTCCCCTTGCAGGAGAAGGTGGCGGCCGAAGGCCGACGGATGAAGGGTCTCTCAAACGTCCGACGTTCGGCCAGATCGATCAACTGGTCGCGGCGGGCGCGTTCTTCAACCCCTCATCCAGCGCTTCGCGCCACCTTCTCCCGCAAGGGGAGAAGGGATTTCAGAGCAAGCCGTGCTTCTCGATCGCCGGGCGCAGGGCCGCCGGGTCGGTAAAGTGGTGGGTGTGGAAGCCCATCGCCGACGCCGCCGCGATATTGGCGGCGCTGTCATCGACGAACAGCAGGTCGGCGGCTTCCAGGCCCGTGCGCTCCAGCACGATCTCGTAGATCCGCGGCTCGGGCTTGATCACCCGCTCTTCGGCGGAAACCACGGCGTCGCGGAAATGGCGGAAGACCGGGCTCATGGCCTGCACGCCGGGCCAGCTCTCGGACGACATGTTGGTCAGGGCGAACTGCGGCACGTCGCGGGCCGCCAGGGCCTCGATCACCGATTCGGTCTCGGCCAAGGGTCCGGAGAACATTTCGGGCCAACGGGCCCACCAGGCGGCGATGTGCTCGGCATGGTGGGGATGCTCGGCGCTCAGCGCGGCGATGTTGTCGGCGAAAGTGACGCCGCGATCAGTGGCCGCGTGCCAGTCCATAGTCCCGACATGCGAAAGGAACCGATCCAGATGAACCGGTTCCTTGAAGATTTTCGCGTAGAGCGTGCGCGGATCCCAGCGCACGATGACGTTGCCGACGTCCCAGAGCAGCGCCCTGGGAGGCCGTGCGGGCGTCATCAGCCTTGCTTGGCTTTGAAGCGCGGATCGGTCTTGTTGATGATGTAGACCACGCCCTTGCGGCGGACCAACTTGCAATCGCGGTGACGCGACTTCAGCGACTTCAGCGAGCTACGAACCTTCATGACCGTCTCTATACTCAGCGGAGAGGTTCGCGACCGCCATGCTGGCGAAAGGAACATCCGGGGTGTTTCGGAGGGCAGGCGTATAAGCAGCACAGGCAGCGGAGTCAATGCGCGCCATAGGTATCAGGTCACTCAAGGAAGCGCGATAACATGACCAGGGTCGCCGGAACCCAGGGCTACGACCAGGACGTCGCGGCGTTCTTCGAACGGTCGGAAAACGTCGCCTTCGCCGACAAGCACGCCGCTGTGCTCAGCGTCCACCCCGCCCCGCCCGCCAGGATCCTCGACATCGGGGCTGGAAGCGGTCGCGACGCCGCCGACTTCGCGAACCTGGGGCACACCGTGCTGGCCGTGGAACCGACGCCGGCCTTGCTGGCCGGCGCGATCGCCCGCCACGATCATCCCGCCATCACATGGCTGGACGACAGCCTGCCGGATCTGTCGGCCGTGCTGGCGCGCGGCGAGACGTTCGACCTCGTCCTGCTATCGGCGGTCTGGATGCATCTGGACGAAGACGAGAGGCGGAGGGCCATGCCGAACCTCTCGGTCCTCTTGGCGGAGCGCGGCGTGCTGATCCTCTCGCTGCGCCATGGCCCAGTCCCTCCCGGTCGCCGGATGTTCGCGGTTACGGCCACCGAGACCATCGCCTTGGCCCAGGCCGCAGATCTTCGGATCCTGGTCCACGAGACGCAGGACTCCATCCAGCCGGCCAACCGACTGGCAGGCGTCACCTGGACGATCCT
>JACMOF010000427.1 GCA_014378155.1 Caulobacter sp.
AGCATCTCGTGCGAGATCAGGATGTGGGGCTTGTCGGCGGGCGTTTGCGGCATGCGCTTCCTCCATCCCGGGATGGAGCCCGAGATAGAGCCGCCGGAACGCGACGCAAACTACTCCAGTTGCAACCGCGCGCCACCCAGAACCGCAGGGAGATAACTGCCTAGCTGTGTAGTCCCTTGGCGAATTCCTCAATCATCTTGGCGCAGAAGGCCGGCAGGTCGTCGGGCTTGCGCGAGGTGACCAGCCCCTGGTCGACCACCACGTCGCGATCCACCCAAAAGGCCCCGGCGTTGCGGAGGTCCATCTCCAGCGATGGCCAGGAGGTCATCTGCTTGCCCTCGACGCCGCCGGCGTTGATCAGCGTCCAAGGGCCATGGCAGATCGCCGCGATCGGCTTGCCGCTGGTCACGAAGTGCTTGATGAAGGCGATGGCCTCCGGTTCGATCCGCAACGCGTCGGGGTTGATCACACCGCCCGGCAGGACGAGGGCGTCGTATCCTGCGGGGTCGGCGCTGGCCAGGCCGCGATCGACCGGCACGACGTGACCCTTGTCCTGATGTTCCCAGCCCTGGATTTCGCCGGCCTTCGGCGAGACGATCTCGACGGTGGCGCCCGCCGCCTTCAAGGCCTCGACTGGCGTATCCAGCTCCGACTGCTCGAAACCGTCGGTGGCCAAGACGGCGACCTTGCGGCCGATGAGCGAAGGCGGACGACCGGTCAGGGATGGGTTGGACATGGGCGACTCCTGCGAACAATGCGCCATCCAAACTCGACCAACGACGTGGGGGTTCCCGGCCCCCACCCAAGTCACGCAAGGTTAAGCTGTGAACTCCCTGTCTTGCCACGGGTTTTGTCCGTGGCGCCGCCCCGACGCCTGAAGATCCTGGAGGAATTCCCATGATGATCAGAACGCTCGCCGCCGGCGCCGCGCTGGCCATGGTCTTGTCTGGCGCCGCTTCGGCCGCGCCGCAGGCCAAGGCTTCGGCCGCAGCCGCCGCACCCAAGCAGCCGATCCCCTATTCGCAGTTGGACGCCTATATGAAGGCCTCGCCCAAGGTCCGGGCCAGCAAGGACTGGTGGAGCGGCTCGGCCTCGACCGGCATGTCGACCGACACCTCGGCGACCATGCCCGCAGCCCCGGCCATGACCGGCGCCTCGATGGGCTCGCCGGCCGGTAGCATGCCGTCCACGACCATGCCTTCCGACAGCACGAGCAGCATGCCGGCTACACCGCCGACCATGCCAGAATCCACCGGCCCCGAGCCCGGCTCGAACCTTCCCGGCTCAAGCTCCACGCCGGGCACGATGACCGAACCAAAGTAGATCCAGAAACGATGACAGGGCGGCCCTGGCGGCCGCCCTGTCGCGGAGTCCGGAAAAAAGTCGGCGCGTTAGAGCATTTTTCGAGCGAAGTGGTTCCGGTTCTCGTGAAGAAAAATGCGTCAAAACAGAAGATTAGAGCTGACGGTCTGACGCAGTCAGGTCGGGAAATTCTCTAGCGCGCGAATTTCTGGAACTTAATGCGCTTGGGGATCAGGCTGTCGGCGCCCAAGCGGCGCTTCTTGTCTTCCTCATACATCTCGAAGTTACCCTCAAACCACTCGACGTGGCTGTCGCCCTCGAAGGCCAGGATATGGGTGGCCAGGCGGTCCAGGAACCAGCGATCGTGGGAGATGACCACGGCGCAGCCGGCGAACTCCTCCAGGGCCTCTTCCAGGGCCTGCAAGGTTTCGATGTCCAGGTCGTTGGTCGGTTCGTCGAGCAGCAGAAGATTGCCGCCGGTGGCCAGGGTCTTGGCCAGATGGACGCGGTTGCGCTCACCGCCCGACAGCAGGCCGACCTTCTTTTGTTGGTCCGCGCCCTTGAAGTTGAAGCTGCCCACGTAAGCGCGGCTGTTAATCTCGCGCTTTCCGACAATCATGATGTCGGTGCCGCCGCTGATCTCTTCCCAGATGGTCTTGTTGGCGTCGAGCGCATCGCGCGACTGGTCGACGTACGAAAGCTTGACGGTGTCGCCGACCTTGACCGTGCCGCCGTCCGGCTGTTCGCGGCCGGTGATCAGCTTGAACAGCGTCGACTTGCCGGCGCCGTTGGGGCCGATGACCCCGACGATGCCGTTCGGCGGCAGGCGGAACGACAGGTCCTTGAACAGCACCTTGTCGCCATATTCCTTTTCCAGATTCTCGACTTCCAGCACCAGATTGCCCAAGCGCGGGCCAGGCGGGATCTGGATGTGGGCGTGGGTCTGGGCCAGACGGGCGTTGTCCTGGGCGGCGACCATCTCATCATAGCTCGCCAGACGGGCCTTGGACTTGGCCTGACGGGCCTTGGGGCTGGAACGCACCCACTCAAGTTCGCGGGTCAGGGCGCGCTGGCGGCTGTCGGACTCCGACTGCTCCTGCACGACACGCTTGGTCTTCTGCTCCAGCCAGCCGGAGTAATTTCCCTCGTACGGCACGCCCTTGCCGCGATCGAGCTCGAGCGTCCACTTGGTGACCTGATCCAGGAAGTAGCGATCGTGGGTGACCAGGATCACACAGCCCGGGAAGTTTTCCAGGTGGTGCTGCAGCCAGGGCACAGACTCGGCGTCCAGGTGGTTGGTGGGTTCGTCCAGCAGCATGATGTCGGGCTTGCTGAGCAGCAGGCGCGCCAGGGCGATGCGGCGCTTTTCACCGCCCGACAGGTCTTCGATGCTGGCGTCGTTGGGCGGGCAGCGCAGG
>JACMOF010000428.1 GCA_014378155.1 Caulobacter sp.
AACTTGCCGACGATGTCGTTCCAGTTGGGCGAACCGCCGAAACAGAACGGCAGGTGATCGCAGGTTCCGGTCCAGAACCGCTTGTACCAGCGCCGGTGCTCGTCGGTATCGAAACGGATGGCGTCGGTCGGCTTGACCATCATGCGACAATCGGCGCGCACGAAATCCGCCGCCTGGACACTTGAGGCCGTTCCAACGCAGATCACGGCCGCGACGGCCGCCAAAATCCTACCCAACGCCAACGCAATTCCCCCAACGCACGCCCGACCGCTCACCCTTCGACGCCCGCGCACTTATGCGCAACACGGACTAAGACTGATCTTTCGACAAAAATGCGGCGGTGGCTTCAATAGCCTCGACGAGACCGACGCGTTCGATTGTCACGCCCTCGGGCAGGCTGGAAAACAGCCGGGTGGGCGCGGCGGCGTCCAGCATCACGAACACCCCCTTGTCGTCCGCCCGCCGGACCAGGCGACCAAAGGCCTGACTGATACGGGCGCGGGCGGTGGAGTCGTCATAGCCCTTGCCGCCGAACCGCGCGCGTCGGGCCTTGTGCAGCACGTCGGGACGCGGCCAGGGCACGCGGTCGAAGACCAGCAGGCGCAGGCTGCGGCCCGGCACGTCGATGCCGTCGCGGATAGCGTCGGTGCCCAGCAGGCAGGCGTCCTCCTCGGCCCGGAAGATATCAACCAACGCCCCGGCTTCCAGAGGATCGACGTGCTGGGCGTACAGCGCCAGGCCGGCGTCCGCCAAGGGGGCCGCGATACGCTCGTGCACGGCCTTCAGCCGACGGATGGCAGTGAACAGGCCCAGGCCCCCGCCGCCGGCCGCCAGGAACAGCTCGCGCATCGCCGCCGACACCTGGCGAGGATCGTCCTTGCCCACGTCGGTGACCACGAAGGCCCGGGCGTGGTTGGCGTAGTCGAAGGGCGAAGCCAGCTTCAGCACCTTGGGCGACTGCGGCAGCCGCGCGGCGCCGGTGCGCATCTCGGCCAGGGCGAAGGGGTCCTCCAACGCCGGATCCGTCAGGGTCGCGCTGGTCACCAGCACACCGTGGGCAGGGCTGAGCACCGCCGCCCGCAGCGGCTCGGTCGGATCGACCCAGTGCCGACGGCACGCGGCGTCGACCACCCGCCCGTAAAGGAACGTCGCCTCGAACCAATCCACGAACTCCGGATCGTCCTCGGCGTCCTCGTCGATGGCTTTCAGGATCGAGCGCCAGGCCGGCAGGGTCATGCGGCACCGGCGGTCCAGGCCGCGCAGGGCGCCCTCGATGCGCGCCCGCTCGGAGGTGGGCAGGGTGTCTGCTTCCTCGTCGAGCACGTCCTCGAGGTGGCGGGCCAGGGCCAGCAGCGGAGCCTCGACGGCGGCCAGGGCCTGCGCGGCCTCGCCGGCCCGCTCGCGCACCAACTCGATGGCCGGACGAGCGGCGCACTGCAGCCCCTGCTCTGCCGCGCCCGGGCGATCGGTGACGCGGGCGCGCAATTGTTCGATCACCGCGACCAGGAAGCTCTCGATGGGGCCGATCGGATTGACCTGGCCGTCAGGCGGCGCGATGCGACCAGACCACCCCTCTCCCGGCAGGACAGCGGCGGCGTGCAAGGCGGCGTTCAGCGCGGCGCGCGCGCCCTCGCGGTCACCAATGATGTCGAGCAGCCGGGTCTCCAGCCCCCGCCCCCGCCGGCCGCGTCCCTCGGGACCTCGCAGCCAGCGCCGCATCTCCGCGGCCTCGGCGCCGGACAGGGCGGCCGAGAAGGCGCTGTCGGCGGCGTCGAACAGGTGGTGGCCTTCGTCGAAGACGATGCGCTTGAGCGAGGTGGTCTCGTTGTCGCCTTTCAGGCCGCGCGCCGCCCGCGCGCCGTCGAAGGCCGCCTGGCTCAGCACCAGGGCGTGGTTGGCGATGACGATGTCGGCGCGCTTGGAGGCCCGAACGGCTTTTTCGATGAAGCAGACGCGGTAATGCTGGCAGCCGGCGTGGATGCATTCGCCGCGCCGGTCGACCAGATTGGCCGGACCGGCCTGGGCGGAGGGCGGGATGGCGAACAGGGTCGGCAGCCAGGCGGGGAAGTCGCCGCCGGTCATGTCGCCGTCACGGCTGACCCGCGCCCATCGCGCCGCCAGGGCCAGGCCGATCAGGTCGCCATTGCCCAGTTGGGCGGTGTTGACCTGCTCCTGGAAGTTCAACAGGCAGATGTAGTTCTCGCGGCCCTTGCGGACCACGGCCTTGCGCGCCCGCACCAGCGGGTCGGGATAGATCGAGTGGCTCTCGCGCTCGATCTGGCGCTGCAAGGCGCGGGTATAGGTGCTGATCCACACCGCCGGGCCGTTGGCCTCCGCCCACAGCGAGGCGGGGGCGAGGTAGCCGAGCGTTTTGCCAACCCCGGTTCCAGCCTCGGCCAGCATCATGCGCGGCTCACCCTCGCGCTCGCGGGGCGCGAAGGCGAAAGCGGCTTCGCGGGCGAAGGTGTCCTGAGCCTCACGCACCTCGTCCAGGCCCGAGCGCTGCAGCAGCTCCTTCAGCCGCTCGCTGGCCCGCTCGGGATCGACCGGACGGCTGCCGGGTTCGCCGGGCGGGGCCTGGTCTTCCCATTCGGTGGCGCGCGCCCAGACGTCGAGGCCAGAACTGCGAAACTGGTTGCCGACCGGAACCGAGCGCAGGGCGCCGACCACCGCCGGACCCCAGGCCCAACCCGCGCGGGCCAGGGTCTCGGCGACCGCAAGCGCCTCCTCGCGGGAAGGACGCGGGGTCAGGGCCAGTTCGCGCAGCAGGGCGTCGGCGGCGTCACGCAGGGTCTGGGCCTGGGCCGGCGCCCCCTTGGGCTCGGGCAGACCCAAGGCCGTGGCCAGTCCCACGGCCGACGGCGCGCAGAAGGTAGCGGGCCGCGTGAAGACATAGAGCTCCAGCACGTCGAACACGCCTCGCCCCCGCGACGGCGCGTGCAGATTCAGCCGTTTGGCGGTCATAGCCGCATGAGCGACCAGGACGGGGCCATGCTCGAACAGGTCGCGCGCGTCAGGCGTGCGCAAAGGCCGTCCGCCGCCGTCTTCGCCTGGACGGCCCGGGCTCCCGTCGGCATAGCCCGCCCGCGGCCCGGGCAAAACGACCAGGGCGGGGGCCAGTTCAAGGGTGGGAATCTGCGCGCTCACAGGGATTTAACTAGCGCGGTTCGCATGGAAACGGAACGGGAACATGCTATACGCATCACAATGCTCGCGGCTGACGCCCTTCCCCCCCGCTTTTTAGAGTGGTTCGCCGCGCGTGGTTGGGCGCCGCGACCCCATCAGCTCGCCATGATCGAGAAGGGGCGGCAGGGGCGTGACGTCCTGCTAATCGCCCCCACCGGTGGCGGCAAGACGCTGGCGGGCTTCCTGCCCAGCTTGATCGAGCTGACCGAGCGCGCGCCGCGCAATACGCCGGCCGGGGTCCACACCCTCTACATCTCGCCGCTCAAGGCCCTGGCGGTGGATATCGAGCGCAATCTGGCCACGCCGATCCGCGAGATGGGCCTGAAGATTACCGCCGAGAGCCGCACCGGCGACACCGGGGAATCCCGCAAGGCTCGCCAGCGCCTGAAACCACCGGACATTCTGCTGACAACGCCAGAGCAGTTGGCGCTGTTCTGCGCCTGGGAAGGCGCGCGCAACTATTTCGCCGACCTCTCGTGCGTGATCATCGACGTGGCCCACGCCATGTGGCCCAACAAGCGCGGCGACCTGCTGGCGCTGGATCTGGCGCGGCTGCAACGGTTCGCGCCGAAGATGCGGCGCGTAGGCTTGTCTGCGACGGTGAATGATCCGGACCTAGTGAGACGGTGGCTGGGCTTCCACCGCGAAACGCCTCCCCCCGTGGGGGAGGGGACGCGAAGCGTCGGTGGGGGGAGTCTGACGACGCAGCCCACTCCCCCCTCCGTCGATCTGCAGTCGACACCTCCCCCACAGGGGGAGGACCTAATGGACCACACGGTCGATCTCGTCCTCGGCGCGGGCGGCGCGCAGCCGATCGTCGAGGTGCTGATCTCCGGCGGCAAGGTGCCCTGGGCCGGCCACACGGCCGAGCACGCCATGGCCGAGGTCTATCAAATCATCAAGTCGTCGAAGACCGCCCTGGTCTTCGTCAACACGCGCTTCCAGGCGGAGTTCGCGTTCCAGGAGCTTTGGAAGCTCAACGACGACGGCCTGGCCATCGCCCTGCACCACGGCAGCCTGGCGGCCGAGCAGCGGCGCAAGGTCGAGGCGGCGATGGCGCGGGGCGAGATCCGGGCCGTGGTCTGCACCTCCACCCTGGACATGGGCATCGACTGGGGCGACGTCGACCTGGTGATCCAGCTGGCCGCGCCCAAGGGCGCCTCGCGGATGGTCCAGCGCATCGGCCGCGCCAACCACCGGCTGGACGAGCCGTCGCGGGCCCTGCTGGTGCCGGCCAGCCGCTTCGAGATGCTGGAATGCCGCGCCGCCGCCGACGCAATCCTCGGCGGCCACCTGGACGGTGAACCGGCCCGCACGGGCGCGCTGGACGTGCTGGCCCAGCACGTCATGGGCTGCGCCTGTTCCGAGCCGTTCGCCCTGACCGCCCTCTATGACGAGATCCGCACCGCCGGGCCGTATGCCGACCTGGAGTGGGAGGACTTCGAGACCGTTGTCGATTTCGTCTCGACCGGCGGCTACGCCCTGAAGAGCTACGACAAGTTCCGCCGCATCGTGCCTGGTCCCGACGGCCTCTGGCGTGCCCGCAACGCCCAGACCATCCAGCGCCACCGGATGAATGTCGGCACCATCGTCACGGCCGCCGTGGTCAATGTGCGCGTCGGTGGCAAGCGCTCCATGGGCGGGCGCAAGGTCGGCGAGGCCGAGGAAGGCTTCTTCGAGCAGATGAAGCCGGGCGACACCTTCGTATTTGCCGGCCAGGTCTGGCGGTTCAACAGCCTGGTCGGCACCGACGCCTTCGTCAGCCCCGCTGCGGACAAGGATCCGATGATGCCTGCCTGGGGTGGGTCGAAGTTCCCTCTATCGACCTATCTGGCCAGTCGGGTGCGGGCGATGATGCACGACGAGCGCGAATGGGCCGCCCTGCCCGCCGACGTTCAGGAATGGCTAGGCTACCAGAAGCTGCGCTCAATCATGCCCGGCGAGGACGAGCTGCTGCTGGAGACCTTTCCGCGCGGCAAGCGCTTCCACCTGGTATTCTACAGCTTCGAGGGCCGCCTGGCCCACACCACCCTGGCCATGCTGCTGACCCGGCGGCTGGACCGCATGGGGGTGGGGCCGCTGGGTTTCGTGGCCAACGACTACGCGGTCAACATCTGGTCGCTGAAGTCGATGGAAGAGCTCGATCTCGACGAGTTGTTCGCCCAGGACATGCTGGGCGACGACCTGGAGGCCTGGTTGAACGAGAGCTTCCTGATGAAGCGCGCCTTCAAGGCCTGCGCACTGATCAGCGGCCTGATCGAGCGGCGGCACCCGGGCGAGGAAAAGTCGGGCCGCCAGGTGACCTTCTCGACCGACCTGATCTATGACGTGCTGCGCCGCCACCAGCCCGATCACCTGCTCCTGCGTTGCGCCCGCGCCGACGCGGCGGCCGGCTCGCTTGACGTTGGGCGGCTAGGCGACATGCTGGAACGCATCCAGGGCAAGATCCGCCACGCGGCGCTGGATCGCGTTTCGCCCTTCGCCGTGCCGATCATGCTGGAGATCGGTCGCGAACGGGCGCCCGGCGACGCGGCCGGCGAAATGATCCTGGCGGAGGCCGAGGAAGACCTGATCGCCGAGGCGATGTCGTGAGCGATTCCATCAGAAACGAGTGTTTGGCGTGAGTACCCTGAGCTTCAACATCAGTGATTGCGGCGGTCTGAAGATCGAAATCTTCGGCACGCGCGCCACCCTGCGCCATTCCGGCGCTTTGTGGCTGGAGGGCCATCGCACCCTGGTGGTCGCCGACCTGCACTTCGAGAAGGGCAGTAGCTACGCCGCCCGCTTTGGCCAGATGCTGCCGCCCTACGACACCCGCGAGACGCTGGACCGGCTGGAGCGGGAGCTCGCGGCGCTGTCGCCCGCCACCCTGGTGTTCCTGGGCGACAGTTTCCACGATGGGGCGGGCGAGGAACGGCTGCCGCCCGAGGACCGGACGCGGATCGCCGCCCTGGCCCTGGGTCGCGAACTGGTTTGGGCCGTAGGCAATCACGATGAGGACGGGCCGCGCACCCTGCCCGGCGCGGTGGTCGATGAGGCGGTGATCGCTGGCCTGACCTTCCGCCACGAGCCCCTCCACGGCGATCAGCCTGGCGAGGTGGCCGGTCACCTGCACCCGGCGGCGCGTGTCACCAGCGGCCGGGCCAGCGTGCGGCGGCGCTGTTTCGTGAC
This sequence comes from Caulobacter sp., assembly GCA_014378155.1. Lineage (GTDB taxonomy): Bacteria > Pseudomonadota > Alphaproteobacteria > Caulobacterales > Caulobacteraceae > Caulobacter. Next base: position 6,358 of record JACMOF010000428.1, read on the forward strand.
CGACGGCGCGCGGCTGGTGCTGCCGGCCTTTGGCGCCTTCACGGGCGGGCTGAACATCCTGGACGCCGCCTTCGCCCCGCTATTTGGGACACCCCCCCTGGCGGCGGCCCTGGGCCGGGGGCGGGTGCATGCGGTCGGCTGGAAGTCGCTAAGGCCGGACTGACGCGCCCTGCCGATCCCGTTTGCGCCTGATTAGAGGTGGAGGGCCTGTTCGAGCGCGAAGGCCAGCGAAATGGCGGCGCCCGAGGTCAGCAGAGTACGCAGGCGCGGGCGCCAGGCGGGGCCCTCGTGATTGGTCACGTCCCACAGCCACTGCAGGATATAGACGAGCAGGAAGCCCGAGATCTGCCAGGCCGGCTCGAATTTCAGCCCGCCCAGTAGCAGGCCGAAACCAGCAAGCGGAAACAACAGCGACAGCCCCAACGTGATCCAGCGCGGACTCGAGCGCTCGATCTCGAGACCACAGCGGATACCGCCGAGGTAGGACAGCATGGCGGTGGAATAGGCCAGCAAGCTGATCAACGCGACCTGACGCTGGTCGATCGGACCGTAGCAGAACAGGGCCGAGCAGACGACGAACGGCACGAGCGTTGCGAGGCCACACACCCAGACGGCCAGTGGCACTGGCACGCGATCTTCATGTGCGTGGTGAGCCGCTGCTTCAAACGCCATTACAACTCCTTCAGGAGACGGTCTTCGACCGCAGCTCCCGTTCCCCCCGGAAAGGACGACTATTGCCGACCCGGCCTCATAGGTCCACGGAGGATATTTAGCCGCTTCTGACGGACTTGTGGAGAAAAATGACGCGGCCTCACCTTCGCCAGGCCGAAATGCCTAGCGCGAGAAGACCGACAGGCGGCCGAGGGTGTCGCCGTCGAGGACGCCGGTGGCCACCAAATTCTGGTCCCGCTGGTAGGCGGCGATCGCCATCTGCAAGGCTGGCGATGACGCGCCGTCCTGCGGACCCTGGTAGTAGCCCAGTTTCGAGAGCGCGCGTTGAGCGGTCGCCAGGCCGGCGCTGGGCGCGGCCAGGGCGGTCTGGACCGGTGCGACGGTGGCCTGGGAGCGGTAGCCGCTGGCTGAACGCTCGGCGATCCGCTGACCCTCGGCCGTCAGTTGACCACGCAAGGCCATGGCGCGAGTGCGCGAGGCGTTATCACCGGCCTTGGCGGCGATCAGGTACCACTTGTAGGCTTCAGACGGGTTCTGACTAACGCCCCAACCGCCTTCATAAAGCTGAGCCAGATTGAACTGGCTATCGACTAGACCCAGGTCGGCGGCCTTGCGGAACCAGCTGGCGGCCTTGGTCGAGTTCCGTTCGCCGCCTTCGCCCCTATAGTAATAGAGGGCCAGATTATGCATGGCGCGGGCTTCGCCGGCGGTGGCGGCGCGTTCGGTCCAGCGGCGGGCCTCGGGAAGATCCTTCTTCACCCCGCCCTCCCCGACTTCATACATCTTGGCCAGGTAGAACTGGGCGCGCGGCAGACCAAGATTGGCGGCCTTGCGCAGGATATCCAAACCCGTGCGGTCCTTGGATTCAAGGCGACGGACGCCGTCCTCGTAGAGGGCCTGGGCGTTCTCGGCCGCCGGCGGGGCGACGTCGAGCTGGGATGAAGCGTCAGCCATCGACGCCTGCGGAGTCAGGGCGATGGCAGCGCGGGGAGCGTCGGGACTGGTGTCGGCTTCGGAAGACCGGATCTCACCGGCCGAGGCCTTGGTCTTGCCCTCGGCCACGCGCCCGGGCACGGCGCCGTTGCCCTGGGCCACGCTCATGATCACACCAGCGGCGGCGACACCCATGCAAGCGGCCGTGGCCGAGACCATTAGGGCGGTCTTCATGATGGACTTGGACTTGGCCTTCTTCGCCGAATTCTTGGCGCCGAAGCTTGCAAACAATGAGGCGCCGGGGGTCTTGGCCTTCTTGGGCCTGTCCTTGCCCTTGACGTCACCCGCGGCGGCGGCCTGGCGAGCGGCCGCGCGGGCCTGCTCGATCACTTCGCGAGTCGATAGCGGTCGCGACGGCTCGACCGGCGGTTCTGATGCGGCGAATTCGAGGTCGGGGAAATCGGCGGCGTATTCGGCCGCCGATTCGAAGGCCGACTCTGGTTCGACCGGCGCGGCGAGACCGAAGCCATCGGCGGCCGCGAAATCCTCCTCGCCGAACTTGGGTTCCAGCGGCTCAATGGCCGGGAAGGCCGGCGCTTCGAACACCGGGGCGTCAAAGGCCTCCGGCGCGGCCGTGCGCGCGGGTGTCGAGGCGAAGCTCGGCGCGAGAGCCGGAATAAATGCGTCGGCCTGGTGGAAGACGTCTTCGGGAACGGCCTCACCACCGAACGAGTAGCGCTCGCCGTCGAAGGGCGACGGGGCGGGTTGCGACACGGGCGGGGCCGGTTCGGCGCGACGCTGAGCCTCAGCTAGCTTGGTGTCGATCTTCTCGCGCGCTTCTTCGAGCATGCGCGCGGTGCGCTCCTCGCTCAGGCGGATGCGATCGACCAGTTCCTGCGACGTGCGCTCATGGCGCTGGCTCAGGCGGTCGGTGACGCGGGTGACCTGATCGCCGACATCGTCGATGGCCAGGGCGTTGCGGCGCTCAGCATTGCTGATGCGCTCGGCCAGCTTTTCGGTGATCCGGGCGATTTCCGTGCCCAGCTTTTCCAGGGCCTGGGCCTGGACGCTGTCGGCGCGGTGCAGTTTCTGCTCGACGGCGGTGGCGATGCGGGCGACCTCACCGCCGACCTGCTCGATGGCGGCGGTGTTGCGGGCTTCCGACGTCTGCACGCGGCGGTTCAGGGCGTCGGCCATGCCGACAACCTCACGGCCCATGCGTTCAATGGCTTGGGCCGAGCGCTGCTCGGCAGCCTGCACGTGGGCGGTCATTTCGCCCAGCTTGCGCTCCATGCGGTCGAAGCGGCCGTCGGCGCTTTCGCGCAGTTTGGCGGCCATCTCCATACGGGCGGCCTCCATGTGCTGGGTCAGGCCGTTGGACAGATCGTCCAGGCGCTTCTGGACGCCTGCGCCGACATCGCTGGTCTCGACGGTCTGCAGACGGCCATCGAGGGCCGTGAAGGAGGCGCCAAGGGCCTGGAGGGCCTCGGTGGTGCGGGTTTCGGCGGCTTCCAGGCGCTGGCCCAGACGAGCCACCACCTCATCGACCAAGGCGGCCGGATCGACCGCGCTGGCCCCGGCGCCAGCCTGGTTGTCCAGGCGGTTTTCCAGGTGAGCGATGGTCTCGCGGGTGCGGGTCTCGCTTTCGTAGAGGTGGCCAGCGACCTTGCCGAGCGCGCCCTCAAGGGCGCGCGGGGCCTCGGCGGAGCGAGGACCGACGGCTTCGGCCTCCATGCGGCGCAGGCGTTCGGCGTTGCGGACAGTGTCGGTCTTGATGTTATCGACCGCGCCTTCGAAGCGAGCGGCCACGGCCACCTGCTCGCGCTCGGCCTGGGCCAGGCGCTGCAGGGCGCCGCGCACGGAATCATCGATGCCGGAGATGGCCTGGGCCGACCGGCTCTCGGCGGCTTCGATGCGGTTGGTTAGGCGATCCAGGGCGATCGCCACGCGACCAACCTCGTCGCCCGGATGCTCGGGCGCCTCGATACGGGCCGGAGCGTCGCGGCGGCTCGTCTCATAATAGGGACTGTTGGCGGGGATCGGACGATCGACCAAGGCGTCCAGGGTCACCCCATCGACGCCCTCGCCATCGATGATCATGCGATTCAGCCATTCGCCCAGGGTCATCCCGGAGCGACGCGCGAGGTCCTTAGCGACCTCCCGTGCCTTGGGGTCTATCCCCTTTACGCTCCATGGCGCTGCGGCCGTCATTTCGAATCGATCTCCCAAACGCTCTGGGGACCAACGCTAGACACCGATTCCTAGCGTGTAAACGCAACCAAAAACGCTACATATAGCGTTGATCGTTCTTTGCTGTGGATGGTTAACAGGCACAGGTCCGAATCTATGTACCTAAGATTCGGCCCAACGTGGTTAACGGACGTTAACCATTTACACGGCCGATTGTCGCAGGCCATGAGGGGCCGATGGACCTGACCACGACAATCGCGGCCGCACTGGCCGCCCTCGCCCTGACCGTGTTTTGCGGCTGGCGCGGGGGGCTTCCGCTCAATGTTTTAAAGGGTCCGCGCATGATGCCGTGGCGGCCGCTGATGGTCGCCGGCGCCGTGCTGGTGCTGTTGCTAACAGCTCACGCCCTCAACCTGCTGGGGCTGAAGACGGGCGACCCGCGCTACTAGGTCGCGGCCGTTTCGTCAGGCCGGAGACGCCGCCCGACGACAGCAAACCGATATCGGCGAGCAGAAAAGGGATCGCCCACTTGTGAGGCGCGGCAATGTAGCGCGGCTGCCAGACCGGATCGTACTTGTCCTTGTACCGCCGTACGCCCTGGAAATTATAGATTTCCTCGCCGCGCTCGTAGAGCAGACGCCCCACGCGCGACATGATCGGGGCTAGCGGCCGGTCATCCAGGCCGGCCAGGGGCGCGACGCCGAACTCGAACGCCTGGTACCCCTGTTCCTTGCCCCAACCCAGCAACTCGACGAACAGGTAGTCCATGACATTCTTGGGCGCTTCCTCGGAATAGCGCATCAGGTCCATCGAGAACGACACCTTGCCCGCCGTGGTCCAAAGGGTGGCGAAGGCGACGATCTGGTTTTCGACCCGCACCAGGGCGACGGGGAACTCGGCGACATAGCGTGGCTCAAAGCCCCCCATCGAAAAGGCTTTCTCGCCCCCGGCGTGGTGGCCCAGCCAGACGTCGGAAATGGCTTTGAGGTCGTCCATCACCGCACGGACCTGATCGGCGGGTATGACCTCGAAGGCCGCCCCGCCTTCCCCGGCCTTGCGCCAGTTACGGCGCAGCACCTCGCGGCGGCGGCCGGCCATGGAGAAGGCCTCCAGCGGCACGGCGGCGCTCTCGCCGGTTTTCTGGATGGCCAGGCCTAGGTCGACGCTGTCGGGCAGGTCGCCTGGGCCGAGGGCGTAGAAGCCGGCGCGGGCGGCGTGGGCGTCGGCCAGTTCGCGGAACCGCCAGAAGAGCTCCATGCGCTCGTCCTCTCGGCCCACGGGAGGTCCCATGGCGATCCACGAGCGGCCGCGGACGCCAAACATCAGGAAGCTCTCCCCCGAGGCCGAGAACAGAAAGCGCTTGTCGCCCAGCAGCGCCAGGTTCGATGGCGGCTCGGCGGCCTCGGCCTTGGCCAGGATGGCGCGGACCCGGTCGAAGTCCGGATCGGTGTCGTCGACCACTGGCGGGGTCGCCGGGGTGGAGATCAGCCGCCAGACGCCTATGCCCATCAGGGTGATGGCGGCGGCGGCAGAGGAGCGGATGGCGCGGGCCACGTCCTTGTCGCCGATCATCTTCATCACCGACTGGTCGGCATATTCGGTGTGGCGGAAGGTCCACCAGCCGCATAGCGCCACCCCGCCCAGGGCGGCGGCGGCCGACAGCAGCCAGCCGGGCGTGATCTCCATCCGAAACAGCGCCGCCTTGCGTGGGAAGGCCTCATGAAACGGCAGGATCGCCAGCAGGATAGCGGTCAGAATGACCGTCTCTTCCCAGTTCAGCCCCTTGAACAGCGCCAGGATCGCGCCCCCGGCCAGGCAGACCAGCGCCGCCCACCAGGCGGCGTCGAGGCGCGAGCGCAGGCCGAAAGCCAGCAGGATGAGGACGAGGCCGAGGATCGACGAGATGAAGTGGCTGACCTCGATCAGCGGGCCAGGCGCGATGGCCACCCAGATCGCGAAGCGGGTCGGCTCCGAGGGCGTCGCGCCGGAGGCCAGCAGCAGGATTCCCGCGCTCGCAGCCAGGATGGCCGCCAGGGTCGGCGCAACGGCCAGGGCCGCCGGTCTCAGTTCAGGCGCGGACGGCATCTAGACCCCTGGGAGGCGAATCCCGAGCGGGACACGTCATCGGTCCCCTGTATAGCCCGGCTTGCCGACCAGGGTCGCCCGCCACGTGATAAACGGCCGTTTGAATCTTGGCTTGCCCCAGCCGTTTCCTGGCGTAGTCTGCGCTCCGACGGCGCGGATAAGCGTCGCGGCGACGCGCGAGCATTCGGGAGAACAGCCATGGCGGATTTTGGCGGCAGCGAACTGGATGCTTTCCGCGCCGAGACGCGGGCCTGGCTGGAGACCAATTATCCGACGTCGCTGCACGCCCCAATGGGCGAGGACGATGCGCCTTGGGGCGGCCGCAGGTTCCAGTGGAAGAACCCCGACGCCAAGCTTTGGCTGGACCGCATGGCCGAACGTGGCTGGACGGCGCCCATGTGGCCGGCGGAATATGGCGGCGGCGGGCTGTCCAAGGCCCAGAACAAGGTGCTCGAGCAGGAGTTGCGCCGCCTCAAGGCCCGCCCGGCCCTGATGAGTTTCGGCGTCTGGATGCTGGGGCCGGTGCTACTGGAATACGCCACCGAAGAACAAAAGAAGCGCTTCCTGCCGCAGATCGTCCGGGGCGAGTCCCGTTGGTGCCAGGGCTATAGCGAGCCGGGCGCGGGCTCGGACCTCGCGGCCCTGCAGACAAAATGCGAAGCCATTATCGACAAGGATGGGGGCGACCACTGGCTGATCAACGGCCAGAAGGTGTGGACCAGCTACGCCGACCAGGCGGACTGGATTTTTTGTTTGGTGCGCACCGACACCAGCAAGAAGCACGAGGGCATCTCGTTCGTGCTGTTCGACATGACCTCGCCCGGCGTCGAGGCGCGGCCGATCAAGCTGATCAGCGGCAGCTCGCCGTTTTGCGAGACCTTCTTCGACAATGTGAAGGTTCCCAAGGACCAGCTGGTCGGCAAGGTCAATGGCGGCTGGGACATCGCCAAGCGGCTGCTGCAGTACGAACGGCAGAACATCTCGGCCTCGGGCTTCGGCGGCGGCGGCGGGCTGGATCTGGTCGAGGCGGCCAAGAAGGAGATCGGCGTCGACGCCTTGGGCCGCCTGGCCGACGGTGACCTGCGGGCCCGCATCGCCCAGCACCGCATGGACGCCCATGCCTTTATGCTGACAGTGCGCCGCGCCGAGACGGAGTCCAAGACCGGTTCCGGCCCGAGCGCCGCCGTCTCGATCATCAAGTACGCGGCCGCCAAGATGAACCAAGAGCGCACCGAGCTGCTGGTCGAAGCGCTCGGCCTTCAAGGCCTGGGCTGGGAGGGCGAAGGCTTCGAGCGCGACGAGCTCAACGCCCTGCGGGCCATGCTGCGCGCCAAGGGCAACTCGATCGAGGGCGGCACCAGCGAGGTCAATTTGAATGTCGTCGCCAAGCGGGTGCTAGGCTTGCTGGATCACCAGTAGCAACGGCGAAGACCCATGATCGAGTTTTGGTACGAGTTCGGCTCCACCTACAGCTATCCCGCTGCCATGCGGGTCGAGCGACTGGCCGAACAGGCGGGCGTGACCGTGGAATGGCGGCCGTTCCTGTTGGGGCCGCTTTTCCACGAGCAGCAGGGCCTGACGGACAGTCCGTTCAACACCTTCCCCGTGAAGGGCGACTACATGTGGCGCGACCTGCAGCGGGTCTGCGACATGGAAGGCCTGCCGCTGGTCCGTCCCAGCCAGTTTCCGCGCAACGGGCTGCTGGCCGCGCGGGTGGCGATCTGCGGGCTTGAGGAGGGCTGGACCCCGGCCTTCAGCCGCGCCGTCTACCAGGCCAATTTCGTCGATGACCAGGACATCTCGCAGTCCGAGGTGCTGGCGCCGCTGGTCGCCTCGGTCGGCGCGGGTCCTGACGCCGTGCTGGCCGCCGCCAACACAGACCCGATCAAGGCCCGCCTGAAGGACCATGTCCGCCAGGCCCAGGAGCGCGGCCTGTTCGGCGCGCCCAGCTTCGTCACCGCCGACGGCGAGCTCTTCTGGGGCAATGACCGTCTCGAGACCGCCCTCGAATGGGCTGTCCGCCATCAAACCTTGGAGCAAGCCTGACATGGCCGTCCTGACCGAAGAACAGACCATGCTGCGCGACGCCGCCAAAGGCTGGACGCAGGACAGCGCCCCGGTCGGCGCCCTGCGCAAGCTGCGCGACGGCGGCTCCAAGGCCAGCTTCGACCCGGCGACCTGGGCCGAGATGGGCGCCATGGGTTGGGCCGGGGTGATCGTGCCCGAAGAGCATGGCGGCTCGGGCTTCGGCTATCTGGGGCTGGGGCTGATCCTGGAGGAAACCGGCCGAAGTCTGGTGGCCTCGCCTCTGCTCTCCACCGCCATGATCGCCGCCTCGGCCCTGACCCTGGGCGGCTCAGACGCCCAGAAGGCCGCCTGGCTTCCGAAGATCGCTACAGGCGAAGTCATCGCGACCCTGGCCATCGACGAGGGCGCTCACCACGCGCCGCTGAACCTCGGCCTGTCAGGCACGGCCTCCGGCGGCGGCTTCGTCCTCAACGGGATCAAGACCTTCGTGCTGGACGGCGACGCGGCCGACCTGCTGATCGTCGTCGCCCGCACGGGCGGCGCGGCGGGCGACAGCGACGGGATCACCCTTTTCCTTGTCCCGGCCGATGCAGCGGGCGTTACACGAACGCATCTGGCCCTGGTCGATAGCCGCGGCGCGGCGCGGATCACCTTCGACGGGGTGCAGGTCGGCGCGGACGCTGTGCTGGGCGAGGTCGGCGCCGGCTGGGCGATCCTCGAACCGGTCCTCGACCGCGCCTATGCGGGCCTGGCCGCCGAGATGCTGGGCACGGCCACCGCAGCCTTCGAGATCACCCTCGACTACATCAAGACCCGCACCCAGTTCGGCCAGGTCATCGGCGCCTTCCAGGCGCTGCAGCACCGCGCCGCAAAGCTGTTCACCGATCTGGAGACCACGCGCTCCTGCGTCGAGGCCGCCCTGGAAGCCGCCGACGCCCATTCGTTGACAGGGGGGGGTGACACCCGCCTGCTGTCGTCGCTCGCCAAGGCCAAGGCCAGCGAAGTGTTGCACCTGGCGTCCAATGAGATGATCCAGATGCATGGCGGCATCGGCATGACCGACGCCCATGACGCCGGCCTCTACATGAAGCGCGCGCGGGTGGCCGAGGCCCTTTTCGGCGGCCCGTCGTTCCATCGGGATCGTTACGCACGGCTTTCAGGGTTCTAGCCGCAGCCCGCTCGCCCAGGCTAGAGCATTTCCCGACCTGACTGCGTCAGGCCGTGAGCTCTAATCTTTTGTTTTGACGCATTTTTCTTCACGCGAACCGGAACCACTTCGCTCGAAAAATGCTCTAGCCTCGAAGACTACCTCCAGGTCATCGAGGAAGCAGCAAAGTCCATGCGTTGACACGTGAGGCGACAGGGCCAAGCAGGTCGATATCCTCGACCGGCCGGGCCTGGTCGCCCTGACCTGCGAGCGCTAGGGGGCGGTGCGGTGCGGTGCGGCGGGGATACCAGCGACTGCTGCCGGTGTCTTTCACCTGACCTCTACCGCTTGCGCGCCGGGAACGGCGCATGGGCCAGACGCAACAGATTAGCGGCCCCAGGCGCGCCGAAAGGGGTGCCAGCCACGATCAGCAGGCGTTCGCCCGGACCGACAAGACCCAGATCCACGGCCTTGGCGATGGCGTCGGTGGTGACCACCTCGAGGCTATCGGGCTGGGCGGAGACGCGGGCTTCAACGCCCCAGACCAGGCACATGCGACGCACGGCGTCGATCTGCGGCGACAGGGCCAGCACCGGCTGCAACGGCCGCTCGCGCGCCAGGCGTCGGGCCGTGGCGCCGGTGGTGGTAAAAGCCACCAGGCACTTGGTCGAGCCGGACTTGGCGGCTTGGGCGGCGGCGACCACCAGCACGTCGGCGTCCTCGTCGTCATGCGGTTGCTCGGCCTGCATCAGTTCAGGCCAGCGCGGGTCGCGCTCCACCCGCTCGATGATGCGGCTCATCATCGCCACGGACTCTTCTGGATAGTCGCCGGCCGCGCTTTCGGCCGACAGCATCACTGCGTCCGCGCCCTCATAGACGGCGTTGGCGACGTCGGAGGCCTCGGCTCGAGTCGGGGTGGGCGAGCTGGTCATGGATTCCAGCATCTGGGTCGCGACGATCACCGGGATGCCCCGTTCACGCGCCGCGCGCAGGATGATCTTCTGGGCCACCGGCACTTCTTCGGGGGCCATCTCCACGCCGAGGTCGCCACGCGCGACCATCACGCCGTCGCAGAGGTCCATGATCGCGCCGAGGCATTCCAGGGCCTGGGGCTTCTCGATCTTGGCCAGCACGGCGGCGCGGCCTTCGACGATGCGGCGCAACTCGGCCATGTCCTCGGGGGCCTGGACGAATGACAGAGCGATCCAGTCGACGCCAAGACGGAGGGCGAAAGCCAGGTCCTCGCGGTCCTTCGGCGTCAGCGGCGACATCGGGATCACGACGTCCGGCACGGCGACGCCCTTGCGCTCCGACAGCTTGCCGCCGTTGACCACCTTGGTGTTGGCGTAGCCGGGACCAGCGTCGGTGACGGTCATCCGCAACTTGCCGTCATCCAGCAGCAGGGTCGCGCCGGGACGCATCGCCACCAGGATCTCTGGATGCGGCAGGCAGACGCGAGTTTCGTCACCGGGCGCCGCGTCGCTGTCGAAGCGAAACGCCTGGCCCGCCTTCAGCGAGACCGGGCCCTTGGCGAACTTACCGACACGGAGCTTGGGACCCTGCAGGTCCGCCAATATGCCCAGCGGCCGCCCGACCACCGCTTCGGCCGCGCGGATGGCGTTGTAGGCCGCAGCGTGGTTTTCGTGGCTGCCGTGGCTGAAGTTCAGGCGGAAAACGTCGGCGCCGGCCTTGGCCAGTCTCACAATCATCTCGTGCGAACTACTGGCCGGACCGATGGTGGCGACAATGCGGGAGCGGCGCGCGCGGATCATGAACCTGCTCCGGTGAGGCTGAACAATGCTGCAACGCGGCAACAAATGACGCATTGCGGGAAGTTTTTGCGTCGGACGAACATCATTCTCGAATTTCGCACCTGACAACGTTGTCTAACGATCCCGTTCCGGATTCGCCATTGCTGACTTAGCGTCAACGTCTCGGGGATTCCATCCATATTACCGGATGGGCGATTTGGAGCGCTTAGCGGACGGGACCGGTCGACTCGCGGACCACCAGCTGGAAGTCGAGCAAACGCGAGGGCGGAGCCTCGCCTTCGCCGCGCTTGGATCCCCCCAGCAGCAGGTCGGCGGCGGCCGCGGCCATGGCCTGGATCGGCTGGCGCACGGTGGTGAGTTGCGGCCAGACCACCTTGGCGCCAGGCGTGTCGTCGAAGCCGGCTACGGACAGGGTTTGAGGCACCTCCAGGCGTAGGCGATTGGCCACCGCCATGACGCCCAGGGCCATGTCGTCATTGGAGGCGAAGATGGCGGTGGGGCGGTCATCGCCGGCGAGCAGTCGTTCGGCCGCCTCGAAACCGGAGCGGAACGAGAAATAGCCCTGCTCCACATGGTCCTCGCGCACGGCGTGGCCGTGCTCCTTCATCGCCTGGAGGTAGCCCTCGTAGCGCAGATGCGAGGCGCCGTGGTCGGGGTGGCCCTTGATAAAGCCAATGTCGGTGTGGCCGAGAGCGATCAGATGGCCGGTCATCTCATAGGCCGCGCGCACGTCGTCCATGCGCACATGGGCCGAGCGACCCAGGTCCTGGTCGGGCGACAGCCGCACATAGGGCACACCCTCGGCTTCCAGCACATCGAGCACGGCGGTGTTATCGCAGACGGGCGGGGTGAGGATCACGCCGTCCATGCGCAGGGTGTGCAGCATGGGCTCCACCTGGGCGGCGACGTCGCCCTGGGAGTCCAGGGGCTCGACGATCAGGTGGTAGCCCTCCTCCCGGCAGCGGGCGATCGCGCCCAGTTGCACGTCGGTGACATAGGCGGGGCTGGGGTTGTCGAAGAACACGCCGATCAGATAGGCCTTGGACCCTGCCAGGCTCCGTGCCGAGATATTGGGCCGATAATTCAAGGCGGCCACAGCCTCCTGCACCCGCGTGCGGGTGTCGGTCTTGACGTTCGGCTCGCGGTTCAGCACCCGCGACACGGTCTTGATCGAAACGCCCGACAGACGGGCGACCTCGTGGATCGTAACCTTGGAACTCAAGACTGGGCCTCGCGAAGCGTCGGGAAAGCGACAAGCCACGCAATAAGCCATGACAGCCTTGTCAAGGCGAGCCCCCTTTCGCGTGGAAAGCGAGCCGCCGTGCGTTGTTCTAGGTTGGACCCCCTTTAGGAGATCGCCGCCCGGCCATCCGGAGTCATGGCCACGGCTGCGCCGATCAGAGCGGTGTGCGGGTTCATGATCACGTGGGTGGGGATGTCGCGGGTGAAGTGGCTGAGCCGGCCTTTGGCCTCGAACCGTTCGCGGAACTGGCTCTTTTCCAGCAGATCGACGATGCGCGGCGCGATGCCGCCGGCGATGAACACCCCGCCCCGCGCGCCCAGCGCCAGGGCCAGGTCGCCCGCCGAGGAGCCGAGAATGGCGCAGAAGCGATCGATCGTCACCTTGCAGCAGTCGTGGCCGGCGACGCCCTCCTCGGTGATCTGCTTGGCGGTCAACTCATCGACCTTGCGGCCGTCGATCTCGCCTAGGATGACGTGGAGGTCTTCCATGCCGGGACCCGATAGCAGGCGCTCGATCGAGCAGCGGCCAAAGCGCTTGAGCAGTACGCGAAGGACTTCGATCTCGACCTCGTCGGTCGGGGCGAAGGCTATGTGGCCGCCCTCGGTGGTGAGGGGCGTCTCGACGCCGTGCCGGCGCACCATGCCCGCCGCGCCGAATCCGGTGCCGGGGCCTAGGATGGCCAGATCGCCCTCTCCCGAGGTCGGCAGCGAGCCGATCTGGCGTAGGTCCTTGGGCGCCAGGCGCGGGGCGGCCAGGGCCTGAGCAGTGAAGTCGTTGATCAGCCTGGCCGAGCGGAAGCCGCCGGCGCGGCGCAGGCTGTCTTCCGACAGCTTCCAGTCGCTGTTGGTGAAGCGCACCGTGCCGTGCTCGATCGGACCGGCCACGGCCACCACCGCCTGGTCGGCGTGCTTGACGCCCATCTTGGCCAGATAGTGCTCGATGGCGTCCTCGGCCGTGCCGTAGTCCTCGCCCTTGTACGAGGTGGGCTCGATCAGCTGGGGATCAGCGCCGTCGAAATCGACCAGGGCGAACCGCGCGTTGGTGCCGCCAATGTCGCCAACAAGGCCCAGTCCGATGGAGTTCAAGCCGCTCATATCCGTCTCTTCCTAAGCAAACAGCACGGAGGCGCCGTGGTCGGACGCGCCGACCCCCGATCGCAACAGGCCGAAGAGTTCCCGCCCATAGCCCGGCTTGGACGCCGGGACGCTCGCCGGCGTGCGGGCGCGCAAGGTCGCCTCGTCCACCAGGATTTTAAGGTCGCCCGTGTGGGCGTTGAGAGAAATGACGTCGCCGTCCTGGACATAGGCCAGAGGTCCGCCCTTGGCCGCTTCCGGCGTCAGGTGGATGGCCGCCGGGGTCTTGCCCGAGGCGCCCGACATCCGGCCGTCGGTGACCAGGGCCACCTTGAAGCCGCGGTCCAGCAGCACCGAGATCGACGGCGACAGGTTGTGCAGTTCGGGCATGCCATTGGCCGACGGGCCCTGGAATCGCACCACCACCACCACGTCGCGGTCCAGCTCGCCGCGCTTGAAGGCGGCGATGAAGTCTTCCTGTTCCTGGAACACGGCGGCCGGAGCGGTAATCACCTGGTGCTCGGGCTTGACGGCCGAGATCTTGATCACCCCGCGGCCGAGGTTACCCTGCAGCAAACGCAGGCCGCCTTCGGGGCTGAATGGCTCGGAGGCCGGACGCAGGATGTTGAGGTCAAGCGACTCGTCAGCGCCCTCACGCCAGGTCAGCACGCCATCGACCAGGATCGGCTCCTGGGTGTAGCGCGAGAGGCCCGGGCCAGCGACGGTCAGCACGTCCTCGTGGGCCAAGCCCGCCTTCAGCAGTTCCTTGACCACGAAATGGATGCCGCCCGCAGCGTGGAACTGGTTCACGTCGGCCGAGCCGTTGGGATAGACCTTGGCCAGCAGCGGCGTGGCCTTGGAGATGTCGTCCATGTCCTCGAGGGTCAGGATGATCCCTGCGGCGTGGGCCATGGCGACCAGGTGCAGGGCCAGGTTGGTCGAACCGCCGGTGGCCATCAGGCCGACCACGCCATTGACCACGGCCTTTTCGTCGATCACCCGGCCGATCGGTATCCAGTCATTACCCTTGTGGGTGATGGCGGCGACGCGCTTGGCGGCCTCTTTCACCAGGGCGGTGCGCAGCGGCGTATGCGGATGCACGAAGGCCGAGCCCGGCAGGTGCAGGCCCATCAGCTCCATCAGCATCTGATTGGTGTTGGCTGTGCCGTAGAAGGTGCAGGTGCCGGGGCCGTGGTAGCTGGCGCTCTCGGCGGCCAGCAGTTCCTCGCGGCCGACCTTGCCCTCGGCATAGAGGGCGCGGATGCGGGCTTTTTCCGAATTGGGCAAGCCCGAGGACATCGGTCCGGCCGGCACGAACATCGCCGGCAGGTGGCTGAAGGTCAGGGCGCCGATCATCAGGCCCGGCACGATCTTGTCGCAAACGCCGAGGTACAGCGCCCCATCGAAGGCGTCGTGGGTCAGGGCGATGCCGGTGGCCATGGCGATCACGTCGCGCGAGAACAGCGAAAGCTCCATGCCCGGCCGGCCCTGGGTGACCCCGTCGCACATGGCCGGCACGCCGCCGGCGAACTGGGCGGTGGCCCCGACCTCGCGCGCGGCCTCCTTGATCAGGGCCGGATATTCCTCCAGCGGTTGGTGGGCCGACAGCATGTCATTATAGGCCGAGACGATGCCGAGGTTGGGGGCGTTCGGGTCGAGGGCGCGGACCTTGTCGACGCCCGGCGAGGCCGCGAAGGCATGGGCCCAGTTGGCGCAGGATAGCTTGGCGCGACCCGGCTGGGCGGCGGCCGCAGCGTCGAGATTGGCCAGATAGGTGGCGCGGCTGCTCCGGCTGCGTGCGATGATCCGGGCGGTGACTTCCGCGATGACGGGGTTCATGGACATGGTGCTACTCCGCCCACAGGATACGGACCGGGGCGTGGTCCTGGTTCAAGATGGCGGCGATCGGCAGGCTGGGATCGACCGGCCCTTCAAGCAACATCCGCTTGGCCTCGCCAGTGACCAGCAAGACGATCAACGACGACTGGATCAACGCCTGGAAAGTCAGGCTGATCCGAGGCAGGTCCGGCGCGGGCGCGCCGGGCGGCACGGCGATCACCGTCCGCTCGGACGTGGGATCCAGCCCGGCCTCCAGCAGCAGATTGCCCGGGAACAGCGAGGCGAAGTGGCCATCTGGGCCGACGCCTAGCAAAACGGCCCCGAACGGCAAGGCTTGGGCCACGCCCGCCTCGGCCTTTTCAGCCGCCTCATCCTGGGCCAGGTCCGCGAAATATAGCGGCGCGAACGCCGCCTTGGCCGCCTTGTCCACAAGCAGGTGACGACGGACCAGGCCCTCATTGCTGCTGGCGTCCGACGGTGACACGCAGCGCTCGTCGGTCAGGGTGACGGTGACCTTGTCCCAAGGCGCGGTCAGCTTGGCCAGGCGGTCATAGACTGGGGCCGGCGTCGAGCCGCCGGTGGCGGCGAAGCCCGCCGCGCCGTGCAGGGCGACGGCGTCGGTCAGGGCCGAGACCAGCACCGAGGCGGCGGCGTCATACAGCGCCTCGCGCGACGGGAAGGTTTCGATCTCGGGGAGGGTCACGGCCACCCTACTCGTTCCAGGCCCGGCCTTGCGGCGCGATCAGCGCCGAGGCGCCGTGCGGACCCCAGGTGCCCGCCGCATAGGGCGCCGCCTCGGTGCCGGCCTCAGCCCAGGCAGCCGAGACGCCGTCGACGAACTTCCAGGCCTGCTCGACTTCGTCACGCCGAACGAACAGGGTGCGATCGCCCCGGAACACGTCTAGCAGCAGCTTCTCATAGGCGATCCGGCGGCGGCTGCCGGCCGAACTCATCGCGAGGGACAACGGGAGCGACTGCAGGCGCATGCCCTCTTCCGACAGCCCCGGGCGTTTTGTCATCACGGTCAGCGAGATGTCTTCGTCCGGCTGCAGATCGATGACCAGGCGATTGGCTCGTGTCTCGCCCTGGGCGGCGTTGCTGAAGATGTTGTGCGGCACGGGCTTGAACTGCACGACGATCTGGGTGCGGCGGTCGGGTAGGTTCTTGCCTGTGCGCAGGAAGAACGGCACGCCGGACCAGCGCCAGTTGTCGATATCGACCTTCAGGGCGACAAAGGTCTCCGTCTTCGAGGCTTTGCCGACCTCTTCCAGATAGCCTTTGCGCGCCGTGCCATCGACGACGCCCGCCACATATTGGCCGCGCACGGTGTCATGAGCGACATTGGCCTTGGTAAAGGGGCGAAGGGACCGGAGCACCTTGACCTTCTCGTCGCGCACGGCGTCAGGGTCGAAGCCCGAGGGCGCTTCCATGGCGACAAGGCACAGCAGTTGCAGCAGGTGGTTCTGCACCATATCGCGCAGGGCGCCGTACTCGTCGTAATAGGGCCACCGCTCCCCGACCTTCTCGGTCTCGGCGATGGTGATCTGCACGTGGTCGATGTGCTTGTTGTCCCACAGGGGCTCGAACAGCACGTTGGCGAAGCGCAGGGCGGTCAGGTTCTGGACCGTCTCCTTGCCCAGATAGTGGTCGATGCGGAAAATCTGGCTTTCATCAACGACCACGCCCACCGCGCCGTTGATGGCGCGCGAGCTCTCGAGGTCGCGGCCGATCGGCTTTTCCAGCACCAGGCGGGTTTGCGGACCCGTGAGCTCAGCGGCTTGCAAAGCCTGACAGACCGAGCCGTACAGGCTCGGCGACAGGGCGAAGTAGATCACCAGTTCGCCGTGTTTGCCGATCTTGTCAGCCAGCGCCTTGGCGCCCTCTTCCTTGGTGATGTCGACCGAGATGTAATCCAGGCGCGCGGCGAGACGGCTCCACGCCCCCTCCTCCACGTCGGCGCGCTTGCCGAGTTGCTCGCGCACCAGCGCGCGGTAACCGTCGGCGTCATGATCATGACGCGCCAAACCGATGATTCGCAGATCTTGCGGCAGCAGGCGATCGACTTCGAGGAAATAGAGCGACGGCAACAGCATCCGCAGGGCCAGGTCGCCCGCGCCACCTAGCAGGACCAGCACTTCTCGACCCGCTTCAGCGGTGTTCGTCTCTTCTGCCAATGTTTCCACCCTATGACAACGTTGTCATTACACGCCCCTCGGCGCAATGCAAGAGGCCGCCTGTCGAGCTCCCGACAGGACGGCGCGTGCGGCGCTTAACTAAGGGGTTTGCGCGATCGCCGCCATAAGACCAATCGCTTTTCCACGGCGATGGGGTCTGGGCGGGCGAGGCAGAGGCGAACGCCGCGAAACCAATGGGCAGGCAGGCAATTGGAAATCGCAAATTGCGACGATGAGGGCAGCCAGCCTACCCGGCCGCCTGCGCCCGGAAGCGGTCCTTCATCTTCGCCACCCAGCCGTTGAAGGCCTCGTTGTCGGCGGTGACCCGGCTGAAGTCGTCGCCGGACAGCGCCGCCGGATCAGCGCCCGCCAGGGCGACCCGCAGGCCGTCCGGATTGCGCGCACCGTCGATGAAGCCGCTGTAGTGCTGACGCAGGCGCCCCAGACCCGCGTCGTCGTCGGCCAGACTAAAGGCCACACCGGCGCGGAGAAGCTTGGCTTCCTCGTTGGTGGTCAGGGTTCCCGGCGTTTTCCAGCGATCGCCCAAGGCGCGTTCGTACATCGCGCCGGCCAAGGGCCAGGTGTGCTGTTTCCAGGCGATCTCGGCGCGGATATCCTCGGCATCGCCGACCTTGTCGCTTTCGATGACTTCCAGCGCCGCGTCGTAGCGGCCCAGACCCATCAAGGCGCGGGCGGTGGCCAGGCGACGCTCGGCGTTGAGGGCCGGCGGCAAGACCGTGGAGCGCGTGCTGTTGATGGTGTCCAGCGCGCTCTCAGGCTTGCGGTCCATCAGGTAGATCCAGGCCAGATCAGTGGCCACCTGAGCCTTGGGCACGCCGTTCAGGCGATTGTCTACCTGGTACTTGAGCAGCTTGGCGGCTTCGTCGAGCAGGTCGACATCGACCAGGCGGCGCACCAGGTTGCGGACCATCTGGTCGCCGTCGGCGCCGATCGGGGTCAGGTCCTGGAAGTCGTAGAACAGGCCCACCGCCTGGATCGGCTGCATGCCGTCGGCCAGGCCGTCGAGGAACAGGGCGCGGAAAGCCTGGTTGAGGTCGTTGCGCAACGCTACCGCCTGCGGCAGGTCGGGCAGATTGTTGCCTGCCGAGTGCAGCACCTCCAGGGCTTCGCGATAGCGGCCTTGCCTGATCTGCAATTGGCCCAGGGCCCGGATGGTGTCGAGCTCGGCGCCGTCGCCGCGCCAGCGGAAGCGCAGTTGATCCAGACCCTTCGCCGCGACGTCGGCGCTGATCTGGTTCTTGGCCAGGCGAAGTTGGATGGCGCGCAGGGTGGCGGGCGCGGCCAGACGGTCGATTCCGCACCGGGCGATGGCCTGGAACACCGGCAAGGCGCGGCTGTCGCCCTTGGCCTCGAAGGCCTTGGCCAGGGTTAAACGGAGCTCAAGCTGGTCCTCGACCGGGATGTTGGGCAGCTTCAGGGCCTGGTTGATCAGGCGGATAGCGGCCCCAGGCGCGCCGCCGCCGACGGCCGCCTCGGCCTGGGCGCCGAGGAACCGGGCCTGCCACAGGGCTGGAAACATGTTCAAGGCGCGAGCGCCGTCGACGAACTTGGCGTTGGCGTCGACCCATTGGCCAGACTTGCTGGCGACATAGCCACGCCACAGGGCCGCAGAGGGATCATCGGCCAGGACGGGCGAGGCGAAGTCGGCCTCTGCCTCGGTGTAGCGGCGGGCCATCACCTTGGCCACGCCACGCAGGCCGCGGAATTCGGCGTCGCCCATCAGGGTCTGGTGCGCGCGACCAGCGGCATTGAGCACGCCGATCGCTTCGTACGAAAGGTTCGAGCCGATGAGGAACCGAGCCAGGGCCATGCGGGGCGCGGTGTCGTCACCCTTGCCCGAACCGTCGCTGGCCGCCGGAATGGCGCTGAGCAGGGCGTCGTAGCGGGCCATGAAGCCGCCCGAGCCGGTCTTGGCCCAGTGTTCGGGGTCGATCAGGGCGGGCATGGCCAGGGCCTGGGGCGCTCCGACCATGTTATCGGACTGTTGACCGCTGGCGGCTGACGACAGGAGCAGACCCTTTGGGCGGCCGATGCGGACGATGTCGCCTTCGGCGCTCATCTGCAGGTCGCCGGAATAGCTTTCGACAGCCAAGCCGGTAGCCGATTGCAGCAAGGCCATCTCGACATAGTCGCGGCGCGACGGCAGGCCCTTGGACGGCGCCAGGGCGGTGGCGACGGCGATGTTATCGCCAACGGCCGGGTCGGCCACCCATAGGGTCTTGGTCGTGCCCGCGACATTGGCGGTAAGGGTCGCGGGGGCGGCGTTGTCGTCGCGAGCCACGCGGATCAGGTCGGGCGCATCCTGGACGCCCGCGCCCAAGGCGATCGTCCAGCCGCCGCCCACGCCGTCGGCGTAGAACGGCGTCCCTTGCGGGGTGCTGATGCGCAGGGCGGTATAGTCGGGTCCCTTGAACGCCTGGATGCTGCGGTACTGCGGCGTGCCGGAAGGCAGCTTGCCGATGTCGAGCCGGGCCGGCGTGTCGAACACCACCCACACCGCCTCGCCCCTGCGGAAGACGGCGGCGCCGGCGGGATTGGCCCATTCGAAACTCAGCTGGATCTGACCGCCAGCCTTGGAGAACTTGACCGGCACAACGCCGCCCGCAGGCATCGGGCTGGGGCGGCGCGCGACGGCCGCGGCGGTCTCGGCCGCCGGCGCATTGGTAGCCTGCTGGCGAGCGAACAGATTGACGAAGTCGTCGCCGTCCGCGTTTCCTGCCCGGAAGTCGGCGTCGTCGCTGAGGGTGATAGCGATCTCGACCACGCCGCCGACGTGGCGGGCCTCGGCCGAGCGCACCCAGCGCGGCGGCGAAACTTTCAGGACGGTGAGGTTGGGATTGGCGTCTCGCCGGAAGCGCAGCACCAAGGTCGCACCTTCGCGATGGGCCTGCATGCCGCGCGAGCCGGGGAACTCCAGTCGCGTGAAGTCGGGCGCTTGGGCGACGCGAACCTCAAGACCCCGCGAAGACGTCGAGGCGGACGCCTCGAGCGGCGGGGGGTTGGGGGCACGACGCGGCGCGGCGGAGATCGACACCGACGGGGTCACGACCCCGAAAATGCAGATCGCCGCAACGCTCGATCTTAGCAATGCCCCCAGCCTCATTCCTGGCCTTAGCCGGTTTTCTTTGGCGCGGCCGGAGCGGCGCCGGCCAGCGGCGCGGCGGCCGCCTGGGAAACAGGGGCGGCGGCGGCGGGCGGCGCATTGACGGCGGCCAGGGCGGCGCGACCCTTGGCGATGGCGTCGGCCGACATCCGGTTGGCGAGGCGCTCAGTCAGGATCTTGGCTTCATTCGGCGACATGTTGGCCAGGATCATGCTGAGCGTCCGCTCCTTCATCTTGGCGGCGATCGGCAGGCGCACGGAGTCGTCCAGCAGGGCCATCCGCGCGCCGGCATCCTTGGGCTTCATGGCCGAATAGACCAGCACCAGGCGGCCGGCCTCGGCCTCCTTCTGGGCGTCGGCCTGGCCGAGCAGGCCCTGGATCTCGCCCTTCATGCCGTTCAGGGCCTTCATCTTGGTGTCGAGCTTGGCCTCGGCGGCGGCCAGCAATTGCAGTTGGACGTCGATATCCTGTTCGCGCTGATCTAGTTGGCCACGACGGGTCCCCAGGCTTTGCAGCACACGCAGCTCGGCGGGCGACAGGCCCGCTTCCTTGGCCAGGTCGTTAGCCGAGGGCGCGCAGACGCGGGGCGGCAAGGCTTGGGCGGCCGCGTCCTTCCCCACGTCGGCGGCCGATGGGGCCTTGTCGCTCTCCGGCTTGACCACGCCCTCGGCGAAGGCCTTGGCTCCGCTCAGCATGTTAGGCAGCGACTTGGCCCCGGCCAGGGCGTTGACGGCCAGCACGCCGACCACGGCGATCCCGACGATGGGCAGGATGCGCGGAACGTTTTTCATCGGCGGCCTCTAAAACTCGAACCCGGTCGCGGAGACTCTTCCGGACCATCGAACAGATCATCATCGATCCGCGCGCGTGAACGCGGGGTTTCCTTTGGCCCAGATGAGCGGGCGGCGGCAGGTGGCGGAGCGTCGCGGGGGATGCGGGCCTCGCGGTCCAGCAGCTTTTCGAAGTCCTCGGCCTTCAGCCGGCGGGCGGCTTCGGGCGAGGTCGCGGGCTCCGGCGCCCGCACCGGACGCGGGGGCGCGGCGGGACGCGGGGTGGAACGCTCGGACATCGC
>JACMOF010000429.1 GCA_014378155.1 Caulobacter sp.
CTACTGCGTCAGCGGGCGCAGGATGATCTCGACACGGCGGTTCTGAGCGCGGCCTTCGGGGGTGTCGTTGGAGGCGACCGGCTGGCGCTCGCCCTGGCCGGCTACGAAGACCCGGTCGCTGATCACCCGGCCGCTGCCCACCAGATAACTGGCCACCGAACTGGCGCGGCGCTCCGACAGGGTCTGGTTATAGGCGTCCGGACCGCTGCTGTCGGCGTGGCCGACGATGTCGATCGTGGTCTGGGGATAGGCGTTCAGGGTACGGGCCACATCGTCGAGCACGCGCAGGAACTGCGGCTGCACCTCGGACCTGTCGACCGCGAAGGTGACGTCGCTGGGCATGACCAGCACGATCTGGTCGCCATTGCGGCGGATCATCACGCCCGAACCTTCCAGGCTGCGACGGAAGTCGGCCTGCTGGCGATCCATGTAATTGCCGGTCGCGCCGCCAGCCAGGGCGCCGATGCCCGCGCCGATCAGCGCGTTCTTGCGGCCCTGTTCGCCCTTGTTGGTGTTGGTGAGGTAGCCCAGGGCGGCGCCTATGCCAGCGCCGGCCAAGGCGCCCGTGCCGGTATTGTTGCGCGTCGGCATGCCCGTATAGGGGTCGGTGGTAGTGCAGGCGGTGGTCAGGGCGGCGACGCCCAGCAGGGCGATCCACGGCGCGGTCTTGTTCATCATGGTCGGTCTTTCCCTAATGGGTGGCTCCGAAATCACTGGAGCAGCCTTGATCTCACGCGGTGGCGTGTGATCCCCTGGCAGGCAGAACGCCCGTCCCATGGTCAAGTTCCACTAACGCACATGACGCTCCGATGAACAGCGCGGATTGCACAGGGCCTTCGCGCACCGCGTTCGGCGGTGTAGTAAGTCCCGTCTTACTAATTTCCAAGGCTCCAGCCCGTGTCCGCATCCGCCATCGAACCCGTCTCGTTCACCCTGTATTCGAAGGACTTCGACAGGTTCGCCCAGGAACTGGGCGCGTCGTTCCAGCGCTACGGCTTCGCCGTGATCTCAGATCACGACATGGCCCAGGCCCGCCTGGACGCGGCCTTGGCCGACGCCAAGGCCTTCTTCGCCCTGCCGGTGGACATCAAGAAGCAATATGCTGGCGCCTCGGGCGGCTCGCGCGGCTATATCCCGTTCGGCATCGAAACGGCCAAGGGCGCCACCCACTATGATCTGAAGGAATTCTGGCACGTCGGCCGCGACCTGCCGCCGGGCCACCCGTTCCGCGCCAACATGGCCGACAATGTCTGGCCAGCCGAGATCACGGGCTTCCACCACAATGTCGGCTGGATGTACGGCGCGCTCGACAGCCTGGGCACGCGGGTGCTGAAGGCCATCGCCACCTATCTGAATCTGGGCCGCGACTTCTTCGACCCCACGGTCAAGGACGGCAACAGCGTGCTGCGCCTGCTGCACTATCCGCCGATCGCCAAGGACGCCACCGGGGTGCGGGCGGGGGCGCATGGCGATATCAACACCATCACCCTGCTGATGGGCGCCGAGGAGGGCGGGTTGGAGCTTCAGGACCGCAACGGCGACTGGCTGCCGATCAACCCGCCGCCTGGCTGCGTAGTCTGCAATATCGGCGACATGCTGGAACGCCTGACCAACCACGTCCTGCCTTCGACTATCCACCGCGTGGTCAATCCGCCGCCGGAACGTCGCGGCGTGGCGCGCTATTCGACGCCGTTTTTCCTGCATTTCGCGTCGGACTATCTGATCCAGACCCTGCCCAGCTGCGTGACGGCGGAAAACCCCGACCGTTATCCCGAGCCGATCACCGCCGACGCCTTCCTTCAGCAGCGTCTGCGAGAAATCAAGCTGGCCTGACCGGCAGGCGCGAACCGGGACGTCCATCAGTCTCCGGACGAGCCAACGGCGAGGCGGCGCAAAAGCCAAAATGAAAGCCCCGGAGTGACGCTCCGGGGCTTTGCTATTTGGTGATCCGCAGGTTCTGGATCGAGCCTGCGATGGTGTTGAACACCGAGGTCAACTGGGCCGCGTCAGTGACGTCGTAATACATGTCGGTCTTGGTCGCGCAGCTCTGCAGGATGCCTCGAGAGCGGCTCGATACGCCCACTCCGATGGCGTAAATCTGGACGCCCTTGAGCTTGGCCGCTGTGCAGACCTTGATCTGCCGGCTGTCGATGGCGTTCATGCGATCGCTAGCGCTGGAATTCTGGTCGAGCGCGTTGCCGTTCTTGTCCTTCAGCCGCTTCTGCCCGGCATAGCCGTAGCCGCTGTAGGTCGAGTTGTTGACGTTGTTGCTTTCGCTCATGACGTTGTCGCCATCGGTGAGCAGCACCAAGACCTTGGTGGTGTTCTTCGTGCCATAGGGCTTCCCGTCGGCGAAGGGGGCGTTGGGCGACACCGAATGCCAGCCCCACGCCGCGCCCATGGCGACATTGGTGTTGCCCGAGGCGATCATCTTGTCGAGCTTGGCCTTGAGCGTGGAGACACCCGAGGCCGTGCGCACATTGGTGAGACGCATGACGCTGGTGATCCCGCAACCGGCATTGGGTCCGCCGTTCACGTTGCTGGCGCCGCCCCGCAGGTTGGCCGCGGTGTATTTGGTCATCAGCCCCTGGCGGCGCAGAAAGTCGGACTCCGACTTGAACGGGTTGGGACTGGTCAGGTAGTCCTTGGCATAGTCGTTGGCGGGGGCGGCCGTGTAGTTCTTGGTCTTGGTGTTCCCCATGTCCTGGTAGATTTGGTACGAGGTGTCCGGCTCGTCCGGCGCGAAGAACGGTACGAAGTAAGACTCGGGCTTGGCCGCGTAGGGCGCCTCGTCATTGGTGTCATAAGGGTCGGGCCGGCTTTCAACGCAGCCGCTCCAGGTCAGGCCCATGCCGGTCAACAGGGCGAACCGATCCAGGCGCGCGCCGTCATTGAACAGGTCGTCGCCATATTGCGACGGCAGCGCGCCGCGCAGCCAGCCCTGGCCTTCGAAGTTGGAGCCGACATTCACCGTCATCGAGAAGGGAACGACCGAGATCTTCACCGCGTCGGTCTCGGTGGCGCGGGCCGCGGCCGCGCCCAGCACGTCGACCAGCGACTTGGAAGCGTTGATCAAGGCGGTGATCTTGGTGCCGCCCGATCCCAGATTGCTGGCCATCGAGCCGGTGTTGTCGAGCACCAGCGCGACCTCCAGCTTGTTGACCGAGCGCATGACGGTGGAGGTGGCGGCGACGGTGGAATCGCCGCTGCTCCAGAGGTTGGAGATGATCGGCTTGATCGTGGCGCTGACCGTGCCGACCACGGTGTTGTCGGCGCCCGAAGCAAAGGTCGAGCTGGCGGCGGTGAGGGTCACGCCAAGACCGGCCATTTCCGTGGCCAGGGCGGAGTCGCCAATGGAGTCGAGCCCATCGTCCGTGGTGGCCGTCGAACGCGCGGCCATCAGGGTGGCGGCGTCCAGGGCGTCCTGCAGTTGGCGCTTCTGCAAGCTGGCCCGGCTGATGTCGATGAGGCCGAAGGTCAGGATGGCGATCGGCAGCAACAGCAGGGCGAACTGCACGGCGATCGCGCCGCGCTCGTCCGCGCGGGCCGTCGCGAAACGCCGCGCCAGCCGGTTCCAGATGGACTTGAACAAGGCGAAATTCCCCTTCGAGGGCGGCATGATGCGCCCCGGACGGTGAACAGCCTGCAAACGACGATGGTGAATCGCCGTCGCGAACGCGCAAATCACCAGCCGCAGGACTGGCCCTTGTTCTGCTGGACCAGCCAGGCGTTGGTCTTCATCGCAAGCCTCCCCAGTCTTCGGATCGTGGAGCCGCATCGGAAGCCTGGCGCCGCCACCCGTCAAATCGGAGAGACCGCGACGTCGTGTACTTTTGGAAAAACGGGCGACCTCTGCTATATACTGCCCTCGATCCTGAAATCTCTTGCCCCCACATTCCCTTTTTTTGGCCCGCCCCTTGAGCGTCACCCTCGACCTGTCGCGCACCACTCTCAAAGCCGACGCCCCAAAGCCGTTGATCAACCTGTCGGGCCTGACCCGGCCGCAGCTGGTCGCCGCCTTGGTCGCGAGCGGCGCCGTCGAGCATGGCAAGGCCAAGATGCGCGCCACCCAGCTGTTTCGCTGGATGCATCATCGCGGTGTCACCGATTTTTCGGCCATGACCGATGTCGCCAAGGAAACCCGCGCCCGACTGGCCGAACAGTTCACTGTGGCGCGTCCCGAGGTGGTCGAGCGTCAGGTCAGCAAGGACGGCACCCGCAAGTGGCTGATCCGCATGGGTCCGGGCATTGAAGTCGAGACGGTCTACATCCCTTCGGTCGGCCGCAGCGGCGCGCTGTGTGTCTCCAGCCAGGTCGGCTGCACGCTGAACTGCAGCTTCTGCCACACCGGCACCCAGGCCTTGGTGCGCAACCTGACCGCCGCCGAGATCGTGGCCCAAGTGCAGATCGCCAAGGACGACCTGGCAGAATGGCCGTCGGACAAGGACGATCGCCTGCTCAGCAACATCGTGTTCATGGGCATGGGTGAGCCGCTGTACAATCTGGGCCAGGTGGCCGACGCCATCGAGATCATCAGCGACAACGAGGGCATCGCCATCTCGCGTCGGCGGATCACGGTCTCGACCTCGGGCGTGGTCCCCCAGCTCGACGCCCTGGGCGACAAGACCCAGGCCATGCTGGCCATCAGCCTGCACGCCACCAACGACGCCCTGCGCGACGAGCTGGTGCCGCTGAACAAGAAGTATCCGCTGGACCAGCTGATGGCCGGCGTCCGCGCCTATCCGGGCATCAGCAACGCCCGCCGCGTGACCTTCGAATATGTGATGTTGAAGGGCGTCAATGACAGCCCCGATGAGGCCCGCGCCCTGGTCAAGCTGATCAAGGGCATTCCGGCCAAGGTCAATCTGATCCCGTTCAATCCCTGGCCTGGCACCGACTATGTCTGCTCCGACTGGGCGGCGATCGAGGCCTTCGGGTCGATCCTCAACAAGGCCGGCTATTCCTCGCCGATCCGCAC
>JACMOF010000430.1 GCA_014378155.1 Caulobacter sp.
GCGTCCACATAAAGCGTGCGAACTTCTTTCATACTGAAAAGATCCTGCGGGAGATCAAGAGCCCCGCGAAAATGGCCGCCACGGACAGAAGCACGCTGGCGGTCGTATAGGTAAAGGCCTGGGCGTAGGCGCGCTTCTCGATCATCAGCGCGGTCTCCAGCGAAAAGGCCGAAAAGGTTGTGAAGCCGCCCATTACCCCGACACCGAGCAAGACTCGCCAGTGTTCTTGTTGCGCGCCGCCCCGAAGGGCGAGAAAGGCGGCCAGAAGGCCCATCAGCAGTCCGCCCGTCAGATTGACGATGAAGGTGCCGTAGGGCCAGTTCGACCCGAACAGGCGCAGGGCCTGAACACCGACCAGATAGCGGGCGACGGAGCCCAAGGCGCCTCCGACGGCTACGAGGAAAAGTTTGGTCATCGGGCTCCTTATGCGCCGAGCGCGCCCGAACGCCAAGTCGGGTGGCGCCCCGCTCTGCGCGAGTACGCCGCACAGGTGATCGGCCAACGTCCTTTCATCCCCCGCCGTCCGCCGTTAAGCTGTTTTGGAAACTGTGTTCTTGCACTGCCCGTTAAGCGTGTGGAAGGTATCTTGGGGGCTCCTCCTGCCCCAAGGCGAACATGCCCTTCGATTCGAGCCCAATGGACGACCGAAACGAGCATCTCGCGCTAAGCGCCCCCGTACTCCAAAGACTGGCGGGTTCGGACCTGATCGCACGCGGTTCGGTCAACATCATCAGCGTCAAGGCGATCCGCCGCTGGGCCGGCGACTGGTGGGACAAGAAGCGCGTCGACGTCTGGACCTATGTCGAGCGCAAGCTGGCCGAACATCTTGACCGCGCCGACCTACGCGCGCGGATCGGCGAGGACGATTTCCTGATCGCCATGCAGAACGACCAAGGCTTGGCCGCTCAGGCAACCAGCGTGCGAATCCTTGAGGACGTGTTGACCCACCTGCTGGGCGCGGCCGAGGTGTCGGACCTGGGCGTGCGCGCGGTGATCGGGGTAGAAGCCGGTGGCGTTGTTTGCCGTCCAGTCGACGCGGCCGTCGTGCTGGCCGCACGGGCCCGTCGTGACAGCGCCCTCTCTCCGGTGCGTTTCGAAGTCGACCCGCTGGAGGAGACCCGTCGCACGCCGGTGGCCTTCACCACCGGCAGCGGAGCGGCCTTGCGTGTCGATTTCACCCTCGAGCACATGATCAGCGTGCGCCGCAACGTGGCGACCGCCGTTCGCATAGAGCCGGTGGTCACGCACCTGGGCTCGGGCAAGCAGATCAGCGCTCGCGCCGTCTCGCGCCTGCCCGACCGCGACGCCGCCTTCATCGACGAGGCGGCCCTGAAATACGCCGCCGTCTTCGCCCGCGCCACCCAGGGTCATGACCGTCCCGACCTGATCATACCGGCCTCGTTCCGCACCCTGGGAACCCAGCGCGGCCGCGACATGCTGACCGGCACCAGTGGGCTCTCGCTCGCCCTGCTGCGTGGCGGCGTGATGATGGAGTTGGTGGACGTCACCCGCGGCACGCCCGCCGGGCGTCTGCTGGAGGTTGTGGGCCTGCTCAAGGCCCTGACGCGCGGCGTCGTCGCTCGTGTGCCGCCCGAGAAGGAAGCGCTGAGGTCGCTGCGTGACGCGCGCCTGTATGGCTTAACCCTGGACGCCAGCGACCTAGTCGGCCCCGCCGAAAAGATCGCCGCCGAGATCATGGCCTTCGGTCGCGACGCCAAGGGACTGGCGCCGATGCTCGCCCTGCAGGGCCTACCGGCAGAGGGCTATTTCGCCGCCGCCGAGACGGCTGGCCTGACCCACGCCTCGCTGCGGGCTTCCCATCCGATTTCCGCGAGCAGCGCCGCCAGGAAGATCACGGGATAGGCGTTAAGCAGCCGCCCGCCCCTGCCCGACGGTCCGCACGATGTCGCGGGCGTCATAGGTGTCGGCGTCGCGCGGGCGCTGGCCCTTGCCAAACACCACTTCCATCGAGCTGCTGACCGCCGGCCCAGGGCCGAGGTTGAAGCTCGTACCCAGGCCGACGCCAACGCCGCTCCTGCGCCCGTAGCTACCCGAGCCGCCGCCGATCGAGATCGCCGAATTGCCGCCCGAGCCGGTTTGCTGCGTCATACGGTCGGCGACCCGGAACCAGTCATAGCCGTCGCGCAGGGCCAGTTCGGCAGCGCGCAGCAGGGCGTAATCCGAGACCTGGTTGACCGGCGCGCCGGGATTGCCCTTGAAGGTAACGCGGTAGCGGCCGGCCTCGAGCCGGTATTCGGAATAGCCCGCCGCCTGCGGCGCGGTCTGCGGCGCGTACAGCGTGGGCGACGAGGCGCACCCTGTCAGGACTGCGGCGGAAAAGGCGAGCGCGATCAGGCGTTTCATGGCGAATGTCTCCTGGCAGGCTTAACGAGCGTCCGGCCGTCCCTGTTCCAGGCCGGCGCGTTCCGGAACCGCGAGGCCCAGCCTATCCAGAACCGCGCGCATGTCGTCAGGGATCGGCGCTGAAATCCGCCGCTCACCCCCCTCGGGATGTGGGAAGACCAGGCTGACCGCGTGCAGCATCAGCCGCGGCACGGGCGCGCCGCCCAGCATCAGCGCCCCGCCATAGCGGCTGTCGCCCGCGATCGGCCGACCGATCGAGGCCATATGGACCCGCAGTTGGTGCATTCGGCCGGTGTCGGGAGACAGCTCGACCAAGGCCGCGCCTGTTGTGGCCGCCAGGGTCTTGTAGCGACTGCGGGCGGTCTCGGCATCGGGATGGCCTTCATCGCAGACGCGCATATAGGCCTCGCGACCGATCGACTCGCGGCGCAGGGGCGCGTCGATCTGCCCGCCGCGCGGCTCGGGCGCGGCGGGTGTGACGATGGCCAGGTAGGTCTTGCGGAACCGCTTACCCATCAGGGCCTTGCCCAGAAAGCTCGCGGCCGGCTTGGTGCGGGCGGTGAGGATCACGCCCGAGGTGTCGCGGTCCAGCCGGTGGACCAGCCGAGGCCGCGCCCGGTCGCGCCGCGCCAGGGCCCACAGCAGGTCGTCCAGCGTATGAGCCTGGATGCGTCCGCCTTGGCTGGAGAGACCGGCCGGCTTGTTGAGCACGAAGACGCTGTCGTCCTCGTGGATGACCAAGGACTTTGTGTACTCGATCTCGGCGGGCGTCAGAACGACGGGGGTGTCGGAGGCCTTGGGCTTGGGGGCCAAGGGCGGGCGACGCGACGGACGGTTCATGCCGCCTCCTCCTTCGGGGCGATCCACAGCGCGCGCGCGTTCAGGAACAGCCACAGCAGTATCAGACCCGCCGGGACCAGCGCCCAGCCGCCGCGCGAGCCGAAGCTGCTCAGCAGGAATATCGCGAAGGCGAGCGGCAGGGCGTAGACGAGGTTAGCCACCGTGGCCTGCCAGTGCGGCGGCCGGCTGAGCACCAGCAAGGGCCCCCGTGCCCTGCGCCGCACGAAAATCGGCGTCATGATCAGGACCAGCGTCATCAAGGCGATCGGGATCATCGCCACCACCGCGCCCGCCAGCGGAATGGCGATGGCGTCGGACCATTCCGGCAGTTGCTCGCGATACATCCGGTGCAGCGGATCGGCCGCCAGGCCCGCTAGGGTCGCGACCAGGGCCAGCAAGGTCACGCCGATGACGATGAAGACGTTGCGCTGGGTGACTAGCAGCCGGCCGCCGAACCGCGCCGCCAGGGCCGCGACGATGGCGGCCAAGGCCCCGACCGTGACGCAGGCATAGGCCAAGTCGGCATAGAGCCATTTGTGCGTCGCATACTTGGCCTGCAGCCTGTCGAACTGGATCGTCGCCCGCTTGAAGGCCTCGGGCGCGAGGTCGCCGAAATAGAGCGTCCCGCGCAGGGCGTGAAGCTCGGCGAAATAGGCGTTGGAATTGCTGTGCCACGGCGTGACGAGCGCCAGCCACAGCAAGACGC
>JACMOF010000431.1 GCA_014378155.1 Caulobacter sp.
GAGGTGTCGGCGAAGCCGACGGTGGGGGCAACCGCGGCCCCTACAGCACCGACAACCGCGGCCGCCTCCCGACCCCCAGCATCAAGTCCGCCAGCGCCCAGACCAGGGCGTCCGCCCGGTCCCGGCTGGGCCCGGCGGGCCGTCGAAGCCGCCGTGCGCTTCGGCGCC
This sequence comes from Caulobacter sp., assembly GCA_014378155.1. Lineage (GTDB taxonomy): Bacteria > Pseudomonadota > Alphaproteobacteria > Caulobacterales > Caulobacteraceae > Caulobacter. Next base: position 169 of record JACMOF010000431.1, read on the forward strand.
GACGCCCTGGTGGCCGAAGCCAACCAGGGCGGCGACATGGTCCGCGCCGTCCTGGCCCAGGCCGACCCGCCGTGCCCGGTCAAGTTGGTCAAGGCCTCGCTGGGCAAGCGGGCCAGGGCCGAGCCGGTGGCGGCCTTGTATGAACAGGGCCGGGTGGTTCACTGCGGGGCCTTTCCGGCCCTGGAGGAGGAACTGATGGCCCTGGGGTCGGGCGATCTGGGGCACAGCCCGGACCGGGCGGACGCCCTGGTCTGGGCGCTGGCGGACTTGATGCTGGGGATCGGGAGGCGGCCGCGGTTGTCGGTGCTGTAGGGGCCGCATACTCCCCCCACCGTCGGCTTCGCCGACACCTCCCCACAGGGGGAGGACTTAGAAGCGGAAATCCTCCCCCTGTGGGGGAGGTGGCCCGAAGGGCCGGTGGGGGGAGTGTTCCTGCAGGTCCGTGCGGATCGCCGCGACCGCGCTATCCACGTCGTCCAGCACCCAACGAGCGGGAATTCGGAGCGTTCGCACACCCCGTTCCGCCATCCAGGCGTCACGGATGGCGTCGCGCTCGGGCTGGTCGCCGACCTCGTGCGCGTAGCCGTCGATCTCGACCGCCAGCCGCGCTGAAACACAGAAGAAGTCAAAGACGTAGGGTCCCATCGGATGTTGGCGGCGAAACTTCAAACCGTCGAGCCGAGACCCCTTCAGGGCTGACCACAGCACTCGTTCCGGCAAGGACATTTCCTTCCGCAGCTCACGCGCTCGGGCGACGTAGGCCTTGGGTTCTCGCATGTCGTTTCACGCCCCCCACCGGCCTTTGGCCGCCTCCCCCACAGGGGGAGGACCTGATGTTGATCATCCTGCATCTATACCATGTTCCCTCTTCGTTCTCAACCTCCGAGGCGCCCCATGCCCCTGTTCAAACGACGTCCGCCCCCCATGGCGCCGGAGGCCAAGGACTCCCGCGCCGCGCGGCTGATCGCCATCACCACGGCGGGCCAACCGCGCTGGACGCCGCGGGACTATGCCGCCCTGGCGTCCGAGGGCTTCGCCAAGAACCCGATCGCCTATCGCTGCGTGCGGATGATCGCCGAGGCCGCCGCTTCGGTGCCGATGACCGTCTTCGTCGACGGCCGCCGCGCCGACGACCATCCGCTGCGCGTCCTGCTGCAGGCCCCCAATCCCGAACAGGGCGGGCCCGACCTGATGGAGGCGTTCTTCGGCAATCTGACGGTGGCCGGCAACGGCTACCTGGAAGCCGCTCAAGGGGGAGAGGGCAGCGACGTCCCCACCGAGCTCTACGCCCTGCGGCCCGACCGGATGACCGTGGTGCCCGGCCCGCGCGGCTGGCCGCTGGCCTATGACTACCAGGCCGCCGGTCGCACGGCGCGGATCGGGCGCGACGCCGCCGGCTGGCTGCCGGTGCTGCACCTCAAACTGTTCAACCCCACCGACGATCACTACGGCTTTTCCCCGCTGGAGGCGGCGGCCTTCGCGATCGACGTGCACAACGCCTCGGGGGCCTGGAACAAGGCCCTGCTCGACAATAGCGCCCGGCCGTCCGGGGCCCTGGTCTACGCCAACCGCGACGCCGGCGACCGACTGAGCGCCGAGCAGTTCGAGCGGCTGAAGGCCGAGCTTGGCGACGCCCATTCCGGGGCCGCCAACGCCGGCCGGCCGCTGCTGCTGGAGGGCGGGCTGGACTGGCGGCCGATGTCGCTGAGCCCGGCCGAGATGGACTTCATCGCCGGCAAGCACGCCGCCGCCCGCGAGATCGCCCTGGCCTTCGGGGTGCCGCCCCAGCTGCTCGGTATTCCGGGGGACGCCACCTACGCCAACTACCGCGAGGCCAACGGAGCGTTCTGGCGCCACACCGTCGTGCCCCTGGCCGAGCGGGCGGCGCGGGCCCTGTCGGTGTGGCTGGCGCCGAAGTTCCCCGGCGCGAAGATTGCCTGCGACCTGGACGCGGTGCCGGCCCTGTCGGCCGAGCGCGACGCCCTGTGGGCGCGACTGGAGGGCGCCAGCTTCCTCACCGACGCCGAGCGGCGGCGGCTGGCGGGGCTGGAGGGATGAGCGTGCCGGCCCCCGGCTGGCGGCTGGACCGCCAGATCTCGGTCGCCGTGCTGATCGCCATCGCCCTGCAGGCCGCCACCGGCCTGATGTGGGCCGGCCGGGCCTCGGCGCGCATCGACGACCTGCGCCAACGGCCCGACGCCCAGGCGCCGGTGGCTGAAAGGCTGGCGCGGCTGGAGGCCCAGGCGGAGGCCTCGCGGGCCTCGCTGGCCCGGATCGAGACGAAGCTGGACCGGCCGTAGCTCACTGACTTGCCCCCACCTGACCCCTTTCGCCGTCTGTCGCGGCGAGGGGGCGGAGCTCAGATGCGCGAGGCTCCGCCCCCTCGCCGCGACA